>JBAQLX010000028.1:0-3187 GCA_049302315.1 Desulfosporosinus sp. | reverse complement strand
GAGAGAGTTAAAACCGCTGCAATCTCTTTTAAGGTCAGTTCTTCCTGATAATAAAGTGCCACAACCAACTTTTCTTTTTCTGGTAGTTTTTCCACGGCCACAGCCAGGATCCGTTTTTGTTCTTCTTTTTCTATAGCTTGATATGCTTCCTGGGCTTCAGTATCTATCAGCAAATTGAGCGGCGTACCGCTGCTATCCCCTTCTTTATCTACAGAGGTTTCATCGAACGAGGTCAGGGTTAAGATTTGGGCCTGGGCTAAAACCCCTTCTATTTCCCGCACCTCCACTTTAAGAAAATCCGCGACTTCTTGTACCGTAGCCGCCCGTCCCAGCCGGTATTCCAACTCGTCAAAGCCGTCTTGAACCCGCTTCACTTTTTGTCGTGCCGAATGAGGAACCCAATCCATGATTCGGAGCCCGTCAATCATAGCTCCGCGAATGCGGATCGAGGCATAGGTTTCGAATTTCCAACCCCGGGCCGCTTCGAACCGTTCCAAGGCATCGAGTAACCCAAAAACCCCATAGCCGATGATATCGTCCTCGTCGATATGGGGTGGCAGGGACATAGCCAAACGACCCGCTATGCGCTTAACCAAAGGCAGGTATTGTTCAACCTGTTCCTGTTTCCACGATCCGCGAGAAGCGGCTTCATAGGCGTTAGGCATCATGACTTACCCCCTTTGTCGATGTTCGAGATTCGAAGTTCGAAGTTCGAAGTACGAATATTCAATATAGTAGTCGTGTTTTTCCGATAACGATTATCGAATATGTGATCCGTAGTCCTTAGTTCGAACCTCGATCCTCGATCCCCTATCCTCGATCCCCGATCCTCGATCCCCGATCCCCGATCCTCGATCCCCGATCCCCGATCCCCGATCCTCGAACCTCGAACCTCGACCTACTCCCAGCCCATGCGACGCACAATTTCTGCTTGTCGCTCACCATCCGGTATTCCTTCACTTAAACCAGGGTTAACCTGACCGGCAAATCTTGTGTCTTGTACCGGTGGCGTTTGGAGCTCATCGTCTCCGACAGAGATATCAATAAACTCTCCCCGCCCGGAATCCGAACTTGGCTGCTCATTTTGGGGTTCCTGGGATGCTGTCCTTTCAAACAAGCTTAAAATTCCCGCCATCAAAAGGTACATGACCCCAAAGGAAATCCCACCTCGCACAATTATGTCTGGTATCCTCACTGCATTTATCCAACTAAGGACGACAACAATAAGGGTAGTGGCCATAGTAATGCGCATGGCCCAAGTCTGATATACCACATTGTTTTGGACAGCCATCAAACCACCTTTTCGCCATGATTTATTGTTCGAACGCGCAATTCCCCTGTTCCGACATCAAAAAGAATTGTGCGTCCAAAACTTCCTCCCACATCCGCAACGAGTAACGGAATTCCGTGTTTTTTCAGTTCCTGTTCCACCGCTTCTGCATTGCGATCCCCGATTTTTAGAACCGGAGGTTTTCCCGGGAAAGAAAACATCTGTGCACCTCCAGCTATTTTCGCCCTTAGACGTGACCTGTTTGTACCCATACCCGCAATTTCTCGAAGCAATAACTCCAAGGCCGTATCTGCGTATTTCGCCGGATTCCCCCCTAAACTGCCACTAGCCGTGGGAAGCATAATATGAGCCATCCCCCCCACCTTCAGTAACGGATCACGAATGCAAATTCCGATACAAGATCCTAATCCAGCGGTTAGTAAAAGGTCGGGGGCTTTTGCTGTCTTATAATCCGCCATTCCGACACTGATAACCACACTCATAATCCCATGGCTCCCAACAATTTTTTCAGTGAACCCTCTTCCGGCAAAAAGATAAATTGCCCTTCGATTTCAGGAATTCCAGTGAACTGCGTATCGATAAACAACACCGTGTCGTTCAGCATGCCCTCTTCGAGAAAAATTGCGTCTATACTCGCGCCAATCATATCCACCGCTAACGCTGGTACGGAAGGTTGAAGGGGAATCCCCGAAAACTGTGTCAAGGCCATCAGAAAGGAACTCACCAGGATATTCCCAACTTCCTTCAAAGCCGATTGCGCCATCTCATCGGTATAGAGATCCAGCGGCCCATTAGACCCAAACAGAGCTTGAACCACGATTTCTGCACTTTCTACCGGAAAGAAAAAAACAGCTTTTCCCGGGGCCTCCCCTTCAACTTTCACATAGATGGCAGCCTGAGGCATGTCCAGTTGACCCAAAATGGCTGAGACCTGTTCAAACGGGACCGCCCATACTTTTGGTACAGACATATCGATACGCCGTTGTAAAAGGGTTGACAAGGCAGTAGCGGCATGCCCCGACCCAATATTTCCAATTTCCCGCAAGGCGTCCAGTTGGATCTGAGGAATCTCCATTTTTATATCAGCCCTTTCTTGCGCATCTCCCTTTGTATCTCAAAGACACAGCGAATGATTCGATCTCGCTCCCGCTCCGAGATTTCATGAAATTCTGTTGAAATAAAGTACCGTTGAGGCTTGCTATCCTCAATCTTTTCAGAGCGGCACACACGAACCGGGGTATGAAATTCTCCGTTCGGCAGGGTTAACTGGACATAAAGTAACGATCTATTCTCCACCCGCTCCTCCGTCAAAAAGCTCATCCCTCCGCCACTCAAGTCAAGCATCGTTCCTTTCTGAAAATCGCTGAGACCTTCCCTGGTCACTGATCGAAACGATACCGGGTATGCGGCGGGAACACGAACAAAGTTACGGCGTTGTACTTTGGTTACAGAATCTGGCAGCTCTAAAACGAACATCGGGATCGGGACCGCGATTCTTTGCATAATTTTCGCCTCAAACGAATAAGCTGATATTTCGTCCCAAAAGGTTAGTTTTACCTTCGTCCCTTCCCGCAAAGGAACCACCTCGCCCTGATTAAACGGTGCACCAACAGCGAGGACTTTTTTCCCCACTTCTTCAATACGCGTCCGATATTTTCCTTCATAAACCCCTTCCGATACGACAAGTTCCACTGCAAGCCCAAGTACAAGCTTGTTCATATACGACAAGATTTCACCCCCTTTTCGAAGTTCGATGTTCGATTTTCGTGGTTCGAATAACGAATACCGATTTGTCTGCTACTTAAGCTCATCTAAATGTTTGATTTATATTTTATAGCCATACAAATATTATCCCACAGTAGCGTATATAATACAATGAGATCTTTGGATTTGCCT
>JBAQLX010000027.1:0-12213 GCA_049302315.1 Desulfosporosinus sp. | reverse complement strand
AGTCAGACATGCCTCCGTTTTATAAAACAATTGACGTAGTCCATCATATCTTAATATAGATAACTATTTACTGGCTCTTATCAAATGAAGGAGGTGGGATCCTATGGAAAAGGAATATGTCACTGTCCGGCTATTTAAGAATCACAGGGCGGCAGATGGTCAGATCACCAATGAAGAATTACACGACTCGGCTCAACAACAAACGACAAAAGCCCTGAATAATTCTCTGGAAAATAATGAAACAGTCGAGTCTTCTGCAAATCAGAATGAATCTTTCCTATCCCAAAAACTACTCAGCGTTATCCAAAGAGCGTTAGAGGTACTCGGTTTTGAGCGCAAAGGTTAGTCTTTCCTGATCTATTTTGGCGGAAGCAATATTATCCCAATGTTAAAACCCGCTGTTTACCGGTCGTGGGCAAACACGCGGGTCTTTTGATGTGCACTTAGATGTTTAGGCTAGCTGCTTATCACTGTCAACTTAACCTGTGCCGCTAAACGTTTAGCAATCTGATCGAAGGCTGGGGCCGGATAATCTTCAATTTTACCGGCATCCGATAACTCAGCCAATAGTGGGTCAATGGCAAGTTCTCCCAAGTAAGGGATAGAATTTCGTTTCGCTTCTTCCTGGCCTTTTGGTTTCCCAAAAATTTCTATCCGCTTCGTGCAATCCGGACATTGCACATACGCCATATTTTCAATTAGCCCATAAATAGGGGGTTTGTATTTTCGGACCATTTTAATCGCTTTCCGAACAACCATATTCGCCAGTACCTGCGGGCTGGTCACGATAACGACTCCATCTACAGGTAACGACTGGAATACCGTGATCGGTACATCCCCCGTCCCCGGAGGCAAGTCGATCAACAGATAATCCAACTCACCCCAAATTACGTCTGTCCAAAACCTCTGAACGAGTTGGGTAATCATTGGTCCACGCAAAATAACCGGGTCATCTTCGGTTTCTATCATCAGATTTAGCGACATTAATTGAATACCAGCCCGGCTTTTTAAAGGAAGAATACCCGTATTATTGACCCCGACCCTTCCCGTTACTCCAAAGATTTTCGGAATACTTGGGCCGGTTATGTCAGCGTCCAAAATCCCCACTTTATACCCTTGATGCCTCAGACTCACGGCTAACATGCTTGTGACAGAGGATTTACCTACTCCTCCTTTGCCGCTCATGACTGCAATAACTTTACCAACGTGGCTCGCTTTTTGAGCCTCTGAAACTTGAGGTTCACTGGAACAACTATCAGTTGTACATGTCCCTGCTGCTGAACAACTATTACACGACTCGCTCACGATAGGGCCTCCCTTTCAATCAACATCATTTACCCACTCTATGGGGTACTAATCAGGATTCATCTTACTCCCCCGATTCTTGCTTTGTCAAGTTTGCCCTGGAGGGTGTTCGCAGCTCAAACTGTCCAGCTTATTTGCGATAAAGTTTAGTGTATTGTTTATAACTTTTCAGGACACGTCCCACATAATCCCGGGTTTCCTTAAATGGAATATCCTGTAGGCGAATATTATTCAGGTCAATCTGACCGTTATTTATCCATTCCTGGACATGTCCTCTTCCGCCGTTGTAGGCAGCGGTCACTAACGTCGTATTATTGGCAAACGCTTTTTGCAAACTAGCTAAATACCATGTTCCGTATTGAATATTTTTCTCTGGATTGAGTAAATCCTCTTCATCATATGTTTTATCTCCCAGACTTTCCGCGATCGATTGTGCCGTATCAGGCATGAGCTGCATCAACCCTTTTGCTCCTTTACGTGACTCGGATTGCGAAAAAAACTTACTTTCTTCCCGGATTACGGCAACAACAAGCAGCGGGTCAACTCCGTACTGTTCGGCATATTTTTCTATGATCGCCTGATTGGGGTAGGGATAAATAACCTTCTCCAAAAATGGAATATTCAATATACTAAAAACCGCCAGGATTGCAATCCCAAAAAAAATAAATAATTTTTTGTCCATTGTTCGACGCTTCTTCCGCTTTTTGGCCATCACATCTCCCTCTTCACGTTTATGGATGGATATATGGATGAACATTCAATCATTCACATTTACTTACTTATATTGCATCGCTCAACGATTATTAACCACATGTTTTTCCCATATTTCTTCAAGCTGCCGCTCCGTCTCCAACTCACTTCCCGAGTTATCAATAACTACATCTGCTTGCCGACGCTTTTCATCTAACGACCCTTGGGCAGCAATACGGTCTTCCACCTCAGCCAGACTTAACTCGTCCCGCTCAAGAACGCGTAAAATCTGAAGGTCCCGCGGCACCCACACAACCCAGACTTCGTCGACAAATTCCTTAAACCCTGTTTCCATGAGCAAAGGTACGTCCCAGACGCAAAATTTTGCTCCCGCAGCCTGAAGCGCTGCTTGTTTTTCCTTCATACATTCTACCACGCGCGGATGCACGATGCGCTCAAGGCGCTTTCGGGCATCTTCATCACGGAAAATCCGCATACCAAGTTTCGAACGATTAATTTCTTGATTATCCCCAAGGATCTCAGGCCCAAATTCATGGACCAGTTTTGATATGGTTGACTGATCCGATTGGAACAGACGGTGAACCGTTTTGTCAGCATCCAACACGGGAACCCCCTGCTTATTAAACCACTGGGCAACCATGGATTTGCCGCTTCCGATCCCACCTGTAAGCCCGATAATATACACATACCTCACCTCAAATCAATTTACCCAGACCTACCTGCTCCCAGCAATCCATTCCTCTAAGACATTATCTCGGTGTTTCTTGAGCTTTTCGCTCTCTTCATGCAGTTTCATGGTTAATTCATAATTTCTATCCGCTAAAGCGAGTTCAGATTCCAAGGCACGGAGCGCCAACTCTAACTCTTCGATTTCCAGCTCCAGTTGCTTCAGCCGCTTTTTCCCCCGCGCCAGATTACGGGTTTCCTGCTGGTCTTGATAACTCGGCTTAGCACTTCGTTCCATCGGGGCGACGATCGCTTCCTCTTTTTGTTTATATTCCTTGAAACCGGTGTAATCTCCTTCGTATAGGGAAAGTCCCTGAGTCGTAAGTTCTGCGATCTTATCAACAACTTTATCCAGGAAGTAGCGATCATGGGAAACAACGAACACGGTGCCATCATAGTCCAGCAGGGCTTCTTCAAACACACCACGGGTTTCCGCATCAAGATGATTGGTCGGTTCATCCAATAATAATAAGTTCCCCTGCTCGAGGAAAAGTTTGCATAAAGCCAAACGACTCTTTTCCCCTCCGCTCAACACAGAAATGAGTTTGAAAACATCATCATTTCTAAAACCATACCGGGCGAGTAAACTTCTGATTTCCAGGTCTTTCAATCTGGAGACATTTCGAATTTCGTCTATGATCGTTCCTGAACCGCTCAGATTCTCATGTTCCTGGGAATAATAAGCGACTTTTACATTCGCACCTAAGCGTATCGTTCCCGCAAAAGAAACCTGATTGAGAATCGCCTTGAGGATCGAGGTTTTACCAATCCCATTTCTACCCAACAAGGCAACCCGGTCTCCTCGTCGTAAATCCAATTGAACGTTCTGAAAAAGAGTACGCGCCCCAAAGGTAATGGAAAGATTCTCAAGCAAAAGAACCCGGTCTCCACTACGGCCTCCACTTTGTAGTGTCATAGAGAGTCCATGGTCCGGCTTTGTGACTTGGATCGGTTTAAGCTTTTGAAGTTGGCTCTCCCGGCCACGGGCCTGTTTGGCATTAACCCCCGCCTTATTTCTGCGAATATACTCCTCAAGTTTGGTAATTTTCTGGGCAAGACGTTCGGCTTCGCGGCCTATTGTCTTATTTTCCAGGATCCTTAGTAGTTCGTATTCAGAATAATTCCCGCTATACCCTTTTAGTCCCCCGTTTTCCAGACAAAAAACCCGGGAAACAGTACGATCCAAAAAGTAACGGTCATGAGAAACAATCAACAGAGCCCCCGGATAATCTCGCAAATACCCTTCGAGCCACTCCAGAGCCGCGATATCCAAATGATTCGTGGGCTCATCCAAAATCAGGAGTTCGGGCGACCTGAGCAACAGCTTGCCTAAGGCCAGCCGCGTCTTTTGTCCCCCGCTCAACGAGGTAACCAAGAAATTCATCTCTGCTTCCAGCCCAAGTCCCGCTAAAATCTTCCGGACCAGGGCCTCGAGGGCATATCCTCCCTGACCTTCAAAAACTTCAGTTAAAGCCGCATATTGCTCCATGATTTTCTCACTGGGGGTGAGCGCCATCTTTTCCTCTAATTCACGCAACTGTCCCTGCATTTGCAACAAATCTGCCCGTTCCTGGAGCATACACTCAAAAACGTTCCCCTCATCTTCGACAACAGGCGTTTGGGGAAGGTACCCGTAGGAGCCAAGAACTTTTACTTCTCCGCTTTCCAAACGCACGTCCCCTAAAAAGGCCCGGAGCAGTGTGGTTTTACCTGCACCATTCGGACCGACCAGTGCGGCTTTTTCCCCCTGTTCCAAAGCAAAACTGATCCGCCGAAAAAGTGGTTCTCCGGAAATATCGACGCCGCAATCCCGGCAAAATAGAACACTCATTACTCAAGTTTGCCCCTTTATCAGAAGTCAGTGTAAAATTATCATCCGTGGCATCGTAAAAACACCAATCTTTCACGTATAAACTATACCATACCCCCTGCTTTCTAACAAACGCCAGACGTCACTCAATGGACCTCACTGAAACAGTGAAAGTTAGGATCCATTTTACTGTATTATCTTAGCATTTAGACTAATAATCTATTTACTGTCAGGAAATAATAACTATAGAATACTATCAATAAGTAATGGAGGACTAACCAAATGGAACATCAGAATTCATCTATCGTTTTGTCACAAGACAAAGTCTTTGTCCAAGCAAAAAGTATTGTTTATTACGTTCTTGGTGTCCTGGAAATCTTAATAGGGTTTAGATTTATTTTTAAACTATTAGCCGCGAATCCAACAAGTGGATTTGTCTCCATAATTTACGCGATTA
Source organism: Desulfosporosinus sp. (assembly GCA_049302315.1). Lineage (GTDB taxonomy): Bacteria > Bacillota > Desulfitobacteriia > Desulfitobacteriales > Desulfitobacteriaceae > Desulfosporosinus. The sequence continues at coordinate 7,204 of JBAQLX010000027.1, read as the reverse complement.
CCAACGTGTTATTGGTCCCGTTCACAGGGATATTCAAGACAGCTGTTGCGCCCATGAATGATATCCAGGCTATTTTAGAACCGGCAGCGCTGGTAGGAATTGCAGTTTATGCTGTTATAGCTTGGGGAATTATTAAATTGATTGAGGTAATTAGAATAAACCAATTGGAAAAGCTTTGACCTTTCCTTGAACCTCCCGTAATTATTTTGCTTTTTTACTTAAAAGCCCCGCCGAAGCGATAAACTTAATGGCATCTTCGGAAGAAACTTCAAGTTGTTGAACGTTCTGTTCCGGTACAAGAATCAGATTCCCTGCCCATTGCATTGACTGCATTAAGTAGACTGCCACGTAACCCTTTGGAATAAATGTGCTTTCTTCGTCATTCGTGAGAAATCCCAAAAGTTTGAGCTCATTGGATATATTTACGACGACTAAACGGGACAAGCCCTTTTTATTCGCTGAGAAGGAATTCACCGTTTCTTTAATGATTCCGTAGATATTCCCGAGAAGTGGTATTTTAGTAAAGATCTGATCAAAATAGTTCAGTAATCTGTTCGAGAACCAGTTTGAGGCTAGTAAACCGACCAGGAAGACTACGGCAAGTGTAACAAGCACTCCGAGCCCAGGAAAATATAAGCCGACACGCTCCAGTAACCCTTTGAATAATCCATCAGTCACTATAAACATTTTATACAGAATGAAGAAGGTAATCGCTATTGGAATTAAGGCTAAGAGCCCCTTGAGGAAAATTCCGATCACTTTTTTCAAATTTGCTCCCCCATTTCCATAATTATCATCCTTGGGCATAACGCCTTGATTTCTCGTCAGACGGATCGTATACGGGCAATCCGGCACATAACATCAGCTTTAATCTTGTGGAGAGTATCCTCCGCCTCTGCGAGAGTGTCTGACTTGATGGAAAAGTAAAATTTTATTTTGGGTTCAGTTCCCGAGGGGCGGACCATGACAAATCCCCCACCCTGAAAGGAAAATCGTAAGACATTCGAACGTGGAAGCGTGAGTGGATATGTTAGTCCTGTCGAACTATCTTTACCGATACGTTGTTCATAATCATCGAATTTCTCAATCTTAGTCCCGCCCAGTTCAGGGATTTCTGCCTGGCGAAATGAATCCATGATCTTAGCTATCTCTTCTTTACCTTGAATACCCTCCAGAGCAAGGGACTCTTGGTCGTCAAGGTAATAGCCGAATTGTTGATATATACTTTCAAGGACATCAAAGAGGTTACGCCCTTCAACCTGTTGATAATAAAGGGCCGCTTCCGCCAAGAGGACAGAGGCAATAATTGCGTCTTTATCCCGGACAAAATCCCCGGCCAGATACCCATAACTCTCTTCGAAACCAAACTGGAAGGTTCCCCATCCTCCTTCTTCCATCTCTTTTTCCTTTTCGGCAATAAATTTAAACCCCGTCAGCACATTTTCTACGCGGACATTGAAATATCGGGCAACCCCATCCGCCAAATCGGTTGAGGCGACTGTTTTTATGAGCGTTGCGTTTTCTGGGAGGATTCCTAAGGCCTTTTTTTGAGATAGGATATAATAGGTTAACAAAACCCCAATTTGATTTCCGGTGAGCTGTGTAAAGTCCCCTTGAGGATCACGCAAGACCACGCCTAAACGATCAGCATCCGGATCAGTCGCCAAGAGAAGATCGGCTTGCATTTGGGTCCCGTATTTCCGGGCGAGTTCGAATGTCGCCGGTATTTCCGGATTTGGGTAAGGGACAGTTGTAAATTCCGGGTCTGGGAACTCCTGCTCGGGTACAACGGTGACCGAACTGAAACCAAGTTCGGCCAAAGCCCTGCGGACAAGGATGTTTCCGGCTCCGTGCAGAGGGGTATAAATGATCCGCAGTTCTCCCCCTTTTTTTCCGTCAAGATCCGGGTGCAGAGCAAGTTCAAGGACCCGAGCAAGGTAAGGTTGATCGATTTCCTCGCCGATGATTTCCAGTAAACCGCTGGTCTTAGCCATCTCAAGCGGCAGGGGTTCTATCCCCAGCCAATTTTCCCGTGCTTCAATACGCGCAAGAATTTGGTCTGCTTTCCCTGGAGGAACCTGTCCGCCGTCCTCCCAGTATACTTTATAACCGTTATACGCTTTAGGGTTATGACTAGCCGTCACAACAATGCCAGCTAGAGCATGCAATTGCCGTACGGCAAAAGAAAGCTCCGGAGTAGGACGAAGCGCATCAAATAGATAGGCCTTAACTCCGTTCCGGGCAAGAACCAAGGCTGCTTCGAGAGCGAATTCGGGTGAGTATTTCCGTGAGTCATAGGCAATAACTACCCCCCGCTTCATGCCCTCCGGCCCATGATCACAAACACATTCGGCCAACCCTTGGGTTACTTTCCGGATGACATATTTGTTCATACGATTAGTGCCTGCTGCCATAATTCCCCTTAAACCACCGGTGCCAAATTCCAAATCCGTATAGAAGCGGTCCTCAATTTCTTGCGAATCGGTCATTTGACCAAGCTCCTGCCGTGTTTCTTCATCAAAGTAGGGGTTTTCTGACCATAAGCGGTAGCGATCTTGATAGCTCACCCTATACCCTCCCATCATTTAGTCTTCAGTGAAAAACAGATTCCTCCTGGATAATGTTCCCTTTTAGGTGAGTATAACATACTCCACCTGAATAGAAAATTATTTAGAGGTTCCAATTAGAAAAGCGAGCTTCTTATCTAATTTAAGAAACTCGCTTTCATCTTTGACTTTTTGTGAATGGATTAAAGCTAATCCGGTTACAACTTAGGATTAGAATCTGGGTCAAAATACCGCTCCCTTTCTGTAACTACTTATCCTTCATCATGGGCTTGTCTTTGAGTCTGTGTGGACTGAACAGGTTCTAGTCCAACGGACTCTAAAATTGCATTAATAATTATTTGCTCTTTTTGTGTCATAAAATTACTTCTCCTTCCAATATAGATAGAAGTTCATTATACACCAATTTACAAGCATTACAAGGGGGTGTCTGAAATACTATCTGGAGACTTCTCCCCTACGTGAATGTTTTGACGAAAACCGACCCATTTTTAATTTAAAATACCGGACTTGATAATCTATGAACATAGGACCTTTGTTTATGACAGTTCAATACACATTTCAGCCAGCGAGGGCAGCAGCATCTACCGAATTTTGAAGATGGGCCTTTTCGGCATATATTAAGCCGACATCTGTTACAATGGCACATAAACCAGGCAAGCCTGTTAAAGCCAAGGCAACCAGCACGACAACACTCCCACGTTCCTGCTGATGAACTTCTGTATTGCTAAACCCTTGGCGAAATAGTTGTTTAAACTGTTGTAGTTGAGATTTCTGTCGTTTTACATATTGAGATATTATTTGAGCCATGACCACTCCTCCATCTTATGGAAATGGGCACTACTTAATTTTCCTATTCAAGGCGCATAATGATACTGTTAGCTTGTTTGAAGTTTGACTTATATTAGTTTATTGGTTATACTGAAGTAAACTCGTTAGTACTTGTGGATTTGCACAGACCTTCTCGATTGCCTCAGGCTATGGGAAGATTTTTCTGAACTTCCCATGTAGCGGGTAATAAGATTGCGGAGGTTTTTTAATGTTTAACGACAAAATTTTAGGTTGTAGAGATTGCGGTCGTGAGTTTGAATTTACAGCATCTGAACAAGAGTTCTATGCCGAGAAAGGGTTTACTAATGAGCCCGGACGTTGCCCGGAATGCCGTGCTGCCAGAAAAGCACAAAACAGAAATAACAGCGGTGGTGGCGGATATTCTCGTCAACCTCGTGAAATGTTCCCTGCTATTTGTGCTACTTGTGGGAAGGAAACTACCGTACCTTTCCAACCTTCGGGGGATAAACCTGTGTATTGCCGTGATTGCTATCAACCTCGCGCACGCAATAATTGGTAAACTGTTCATAGTAGAAACAGAAACCTTCCCTTGCTTAAATGCTCGGGAAGGTTTTTTCTTTTGGTTCACTATTAAATTGCATCTTTGACTTGTTATTCCTTTCATATGCCTAAATCTACTCATCCGCTTTAACTTCTTGAAAAATCGGGATAATCATAGGACGCCTCTTGGTCTTATCAAAAAGACGTTTACTCACAGCATCCCTAACGCGATTTTGTAAAATGGGGGTTTCCCGGATACCGTTTTTGAGACTGCGGTCGATGGTTTGGCTAATGATCACTTTTACTTCATCAAGCATAAGGTTGGCCTCTCGAACATAGACAAATCCACGGGTGACAACATCCGGACCGGCTAAAATGGTTCTGGTAACGCTATCGAGCACTAAAATGATTATCAGGATTCCATCCTGGGAGAGGAGTGTTCGGTCTTTCATAACGCTATTTCCGATATCCCCTACTCCCAAGCCATCGATAAAAATTGGTCCGGCTATAACGTTATTAGCAAACTTTGCTCCAAGATGTGTAAACTCTATGACATTGCCAATCTCGGCCACAAAAATATTTTCCCGTGGAATCCCAAGTTGCTCAGCTAATTCAGCATGTTTCATGAGCATGCGGTATTCCCCATGGACCGGCATAAAGTACTTGGGTTTTACCATGCTGAGCATTAGTTTAAGCTCTTCTTGACTGGCGTGACCGGAAACGTGCATCCCCGAGATGGATTCATAGATGACTTTAGCCCCTAACTTGAAGAGCTGATCAATATTTCGAGAGACTGCTTTTTCATTTCCGGGGATGGGAGAAGCAGAAAGAATAACAGTATCCCCTGGATAAATGGAAATCTGACGATGACTATGCATCGCCATGCGGGTAAGCGCAGCCATCGGCTCGCCTTGGCTGCCGGTCGTAAGGATGCATACCTCATTACCAGGTAATCGCATGACCTCGTCGATGTCTACGAGCGTGTCTTCCGGGATATCGAGATACCCAAGCTCAGCGGCTATGCTAACGACATTGATCATGCTTCTGCCGACGGTAGCAACCTTGCGATGGTATTTGAATGCGGCGGAGATCGCTTGCTGAAGCCGATTGACATTGGAAGCAAAACTGGCGAAAATAACTCGTCCCTCAGCGTCCGCAAAGGCCTTGTCAATATTTTGTCCAACGAGTCGCTCAGATTTTGTAAATCCTGGGCGTTCCACATTCGTACTGTCTGACATGAGACAAAGAACTCCGTTGTCGCCAAGTTCCGAAAACTTGTGTAAGTCAAGAACCCCCCCGCTCACCGGGGTATGATCCAGTTTGAAATCCCCCGTGTGCACGATGGTTCCCAGGGGAGAATGAATGGCTAAACCGACAGCGCCGGGTATGCTGTGGCTCCCATTGATAAAGTCCACAGTAAACGAACCCAGTTTTATGGTCTCCCGGGGCTGGATTACATAGGTAGTTACTTGTCCCAGTTTGGCTTCCGTAAGTTTATATTGAATTAGTCCGATTGCCAGACGTGTTCCGTAAATAGGCACGTTCAAATGTCTCAACAGATAGGGTAATCCCCCGATATGATCTTCATGACCATGGGTGATCAGGATTCCCAGAATCAGGTCTTTATTTTCAATCAGGTAGGTATAATCCGGGATAACGAGATCGACCCCCAACATATCATCGTCAGGGAAACCTAAGCCCGCATCAATTAACAAGATTTGATTATTATAGCGGATGACGGTTGTATTCTTTCCAATTTCCCCTAGCCCGCCGAGGGGAATAATTTGTAGTTTGCTCTCTTTGGTCATGTGAATATTACCTCCTGTAATAAAATTGACTCTCGGCAGTATTCTCAAAAACCATGATAAAAATACCTAAAAATTCAAACGCCCACGGTATAAAGGCATTCTTAAGGAGTATCCTGCCCGCCTGTAACCAATTAATGTCTAACTATAACTTATTAGAATTGCTATTGCAAGGTTGATCCTGGACAAACCAATCTATTAAGCGCCGGGCTATACTTCCTGAATCTGGAATTTGCGGAAGTTGATCGGCCGTAAACCATCCGGCATCCAGGATTTCTCTTTGATCAATATTTATCTCCCCACTATCGTACTCAGCTGTAAACCCTACCATCAAAGAATTGGGGAAGGGCCAAGGCTGGCTGCCGAAATATTTAATGTTTTTTACTTTTAGGCCTACTTCCTCTTCTACTTCCCTTTGCAGACACTCCTCAAATGTTTCTCCCGGCTCCACAAAACCGGCTAAAACACTATAAAAAGCAATTTTGAAACGACTCCCCTTGGCCAACAAAATTTCGCGTCCCCGCGTAATAGCCACGATAATCGCCGGGGAAATCCCCGGATAATTGATAAATCCACAAGATGGACAAAACTTTGCCCTTTCATCCATTTTATTTTCGGTCTGTGTTCCGCACCGGCTGCAATACTGATGGTTACGATCCCAATGGATAATTTGATAAGCTTTGCCCACCAAGGCAAATAAATCGTCCGGGATCAGAGTGAGTAAGCGCCTTAAGTCGCAAAATAACATACCTTGCGGTGTAACCGTATCAGGCGCAAGTGCAGCAGCATAACAGGAACGCCCGTCCATTCGGCCAATATATTGTCTCCGGACCGGTTTTATGTTTAGCTTATCCAGATTAATATCCGGTAAGGCAAATTGCCCGTTATTTTCTGAAACAAGAAATTTACTCTTTTGAAATAACAACCAATATGCCTGTACATCCTCTTCCTCCTGGCAACTGTATCCTGGTTCAAAAAACATAAGACATCCTCTTTTCTGCTATTGAAGTTTGAGATAACTTTCTTACCAATCCGCCTTAAGATATTTCTCCAATTGCTTTGCCTTCAGGACTTCGCTGCGCAGCAAGCCTTTCTTTTGCAAAGGAGCAATATTCTTACCCACGCCATCATCCAGTTTTGGCTTATAGCCTTCAGTTATCAGTTCCTCAATTTTTCGCGTAAACTCTGTTGTTTCCTGTAACTGTAAACGGATGCTCTCTTTTTCATTTTGAGCCTGTGCAGAATTGCTGTCAGCTAATTGGATTTGACGGTATTCCAAACTTTCTACCCGTTTGCCCAGGTATTTGGTTTTAAGTTTAAACAGACTATCCCTATTCCATTTGTAGATGATGATATAGGCTTCAAAACCCTGCAGTGGGCCACTGCTCAGATGCCAGATGAAAGGCGTTTTGGGCAGATACATGAACAGGTTCAGATGATTACTAAGGTTCCTGAAGAAATAATGCTCAAGGTATTCGTTGACGGGGCGGCCTAATAATCCAT
>JBAQLX010000026.1:0-2740 GCA_049302315.1 Desulfosporosinus sp. | reverse complement strand
TCTTAGGGAAATAGACCAGTCTTTATATGTTGTACCCTGTAGATGGAATATTATGCCTACCGGCGAGAGTATATCGGAAGTCTTCGTACTTAAGAACCCGCCGACTTTAGTCGTGCGGAGTGTCAGCCTTCCTCCTACTCTCTAATACGAAGCATATTTTTTCTTTTAGGAGGTCTTGCGCCGGGAACGAAAACTTTGCCAAAGGACTTTTGTGACAAAACAAGGCAACAAAACCTGGCGTTTCCAACGCGAGGGCTCTTTCCACAAGCGATAGAGCCATTCCACATGAAGGTCTTGGATGCGTTTCGGCGCGCGAACCACGATCCCGGCCAAGGCATCAAAACTCCCACCTACACCCATACTAACAGAAGCTAATCCGGGATGCTCTGCAAGCCAATATTCCTGGCGGGGTGCGCCTAAACCAACAAGCAAAACATCAGGCTGAAAATACCGGATCTTTTCTAATACTCCAGGTTCTTCTTCCGAGCTGAAATAACCATGCATGGCAGCCCAAGTTATGCCATGGTTCTTAAGTACAACCTGTTTTGCTGCCTGTTCCGCCACGCCTGGTTTTCCTCCCAGAAAAAAAATCCGCCATTTACCAACATGCGCAATAGGGAACAAAGCCTGGACTAAATCAATCCCTGTAACCCTTTCTAATCTTGGAGTCCCTAACCTCCGAGCAGCCCAAACCACTCCAATCCCATCAGCTGTTACTATATCTGCTGAATTTATTAGCTTTTTCAACCTAACATTCCGTTCTGATGCAGAGATCATTTCAGGATTAGCAGTAACAATACGCATCTGGATCTGACCTTCTACCGCTTGACGGATCTGCTCCGCCGTCTCCTGCATGGAATATGTATCTACGGTAATCCCCAGAATATCGACTCTCATCGAAAACCGTCCCTTTCCCATATGCGTGCCTCAATGTCAGCATTATGCGCTTAACGCGAACAGCACCACGGTATCCTCTGTCGTTCCAACCTCTGTCGTTCCAACCTCTGTCGTTCCAAGCCAGAGGAAGTGTCTTAATTTAGAGAGCATGGAGAGAGGAATCGCGTCAATGAGCGCAGTCGATAAGGCGTGAAGAAACGCATTGGCCGCACATGCAGAGAAGCCCAGAGGTTATGCGTTTTAGCCTTAGCGACAAGCGAATAGCAATGGAACGTGTGTGAACGGGTTAAGACACTTCCTCCCTAAAAGCCTCCATTTAACATCTTACCTGTACCTAAGACCACGCAGGAAATCGGATCTTCAGCTATACTGACTGGTAATCCGGTCTCGCGGGAGAGGCGCGTGTCAAAGCCGTACATTAAAGACCCTCCCCCAGTCATGACAATCCCTTTGTCGAGAATATCAGAGGATAATTCCGGCGGGGTCCGTTCCAAAACGTCCTTTACCCCGGCAACTATCGCTTCAATAGATTCCTCGATAGCAACAAAACACTCTTGGGAATTCACCTTGATGGTTTTAGGCAAACCAGTAATCAAATTACGTCCGCGCACATCAATGTCCGCAGATGGACGTCCCTCCGGTATGGCTGCACCGATCGCAATTTTAATTTCTTCAGCGGTACGTTCTCCAATCATAAGATTATGTTCCCGACGAATATAACGGCTAATGGCTTCATCTATTTTATCCCCGCCAACCCGCAGGCTCCGTTTTACCACTATACCATATAGCGAAAGCACTGCAATATCCGTTGTTCCTCCGCCAATATCCACAACCATACTTCCGGTTGGACCAGAAATGTCCAGTCCAGCTCCCAATGCCGCCGCAAACGGTTCTTCAACCACTTTCACATCTTTGGCGCCAGCCTGGTATGCCGCCTGTTTGACCGCCCGTTGTTCCACTTCCGTTACTCCTGAAGGTATACAAACTACGACACGTGTTTTGAAGAAAGGCCAGTGTTTGGCGCCTGCTTTCTCCAGAAAATATTTCAGCATAAGTTCTGTAGTCTGGTAATCCGCGATCACCCCGTCACGCATCGGGCGCACGGCCACAATATTTCCCGGTGTTCGGCCGATCATTAACCGTGCTTCTTCTCCTACGGCAATTCGTTTATTCGTATTGCGGTCTATGGCAATCACAGAGGGTTCATGTAAAACGATCCCTTTTCCTTTGGCATAAACCAAAATACTCGCTGTACCCAAGTCAATTCCCAGTTCAATTCCAAACATCAGTGGAGATACCCCTTTCGTCATCAATAACTTGTCCATCTCGACTAAATATATAAACAAATAGCACAATCTCCCTCACGGGAGATTCGCTATTGATAGTTTAGTACTAAAAGTCATTCGTGATTAAATCGCTAATCCCTTTGTGGTTTTCAATTATTTTTCGTAATCTCCTTAAATTTCGTTAATGTACTTCTAAATTTCCTGGTATTTTTTCCGAGTCGCCTCCCCCCCCCGAATATGTCGTTCCGCCTTGTTGATTTCAAGAATATGCTTTACTTCCATGGATAGCTTTTCATTTACCAAGGGTAAACGTTCTGTCACATCTTTATGCACCGTAGATTTACTGACACCAAAAACATCGGCCGTTTGCCTAACAGTTGCACTCGATTCCAATATGTAAGTTCCAATATCGAGCACCCGTTTGCGTATATATTCTTGCACTCAGAGCCCTCCTTCGTCCAACAAGTGTAGTACATTTATATGCATGCTCAACAGAAAAAGACATCCATAAAAGGATGTCCTCAGTTGGTAAATACTATGATGTTTATCTGAAGGGG
>JBAQLX010000025.1:0-1919 GCA_049302315.1 Desulfosporosinus sp. | reverse complement strand
CATTCTATAAATTCGATAGTACCCGGAAGCAGATGGTTGCCATGATATATGACACCATCCATGTCCACTATGAATCCCTTTTTATCTGCAAAAACACCCATAACAATATACTCCTTTACAGTTGCTCTAGTGTAATAAAAAGCCTAAGCACATTATATTTGATATAAAACTGCAATGCAATCCTATAGAAATCGCTTTGTCATTACTTTAGACGAACGGATATGAATGTGCTGAAGTTTAAACGGCATTTTCCGATGTCATATCAACTGAGTTGAATTCTTGACTAGGTTGTGGTATGTTATTTGACAGTGTTATGGTAGCGTAGAGTTTACCTATTACAGTTTCAATCAAATAAGAAAATATTCAAAATACGGAGGGACACGATTATGAACGAATCGATGCTGAAATACTTTAAACCGGGGATAATCCATTATATGTTTTTTCCAGCGACTATGAAAGGCGAAGGTCCTATCTTGGAAACAGTAAAAAGAATAGCGTCTGACGATTATTTTACCGCTATAGAGGTCAGTTGGATCAAAGACCAAAAAACCAGAAAAGCAGTAAGAGAAATACTTGATACAAGCCATATGGCAGTTGGGTATGGGGCTCAGCCAAGGATGCTCACAACAGGAATGAACATAAATGATTTGAATGAAGAAGGAAGGCAGGCAGCATTAAAATCGCTTAAGGAAGGCATTGACGAAGCCTATGAAATCGGAGCCGCTGGATTTGCATACTTGAGCGGCAAGTATGAAGAAACGACAAAAGAGCGATCGTATGAAGCACTGCTTGAATCAACTGGAGAGTTATGTGCTTACGCGAAATCAAAAGGAAACATGAAGGTAATTCTTGAAATATTCGACTATGACATAGACAAGAAAAGCTTAATTGGACCGGCATCTCTGGCAAAAAGATTTGCGGAAGATGTAACAAGAAAGTATGATAATTTTGGATTAATGGTTGATTTAAGCCACATACCGATGATACACGAGAGTTGCGAAGAATCGATACTTCCAATAAAAGATTATCTTGTTCACGCTCATATGGGGAATACGGTGATCAAAGACAAAAACTGCGTAGCTTACGGAGACACCCATCCGAGATTTGGCTTTCCAAACAGCGAAAATGATGTCGACGAACTAATTGAATATTTGAGAGTGCTCTTGAAAGTAGGTTATCTGAATAAAAAGAATCCTCCGATACTTAGTTTAGAAGTCAAACCATGGGGAGATGAAGATCCGGAACTTATCATTGCGAATGCAAAGAGGACTTTAAACGAGGCATGGGCGAAGCTTGAAATATAACATGCTGCTTTGAATAACAAAAAACATCGATATAAAGGGGAATGAAATGTATAGAGGTTTAAACGAATTTCAACTGAAAGAAAAATCGAATGAGCTCAGGTCGACCATATTGGAGATGCTGTGTGAAGCAGGCTCAGGTCATTCGGGCGGTTCGCTGTCAAGCATTGATATATTAAACGTATTGTACAACAATGTTTTGAGGCATGACCCAAAAAATACATCATGGATTGGAAGGGACAGGTTTATACTCTCAAAGGGGCATGTCTGTCCCGCACTTTATGCTGTGCTTGCGGATTGCGGCTACTTTGACAAAAAGGAATTGATGACTTTAAGGAAGTATGGAAGCATACTTCAGGGACACCCGGATATGCACAAAACACCGGGGATCGAAGTATCTTCGGGATCGCTTGGTCAGGGATTGTCTATATCTGTTGGAATTGCTTTGGCGGCAAAAATGAATGGAGATAAAATAAGGACGTATTGCCTGATGGGTGACGGAGAAATGCAGGAAGGTCAGATTTGGGAAGCTATAATGGCTGCAGGGCATTACAAACTCGACAATTTATGCGGGATAGTCGATAAGAACGGACTCCAGATAGATGGAGAAGTTAAGGA
>JBAQLX010000024.1:0-3947 GCA_049302315.1 Desulfosporosinus sp. | reverse complement strand
GTACAGATATGGTTATGTCCCAAGAGTTTAAAAGAAGCGGCAGTCAAGTTGTCTTGGTATCAGCCGAGCGGGATGAACATGAAGTCCCTAATTTTGAGCGGCTGATCAAAAATTATCTCAAGATTAACGAGCTGATCCATTCCGGGAAAGTCTTGGCAACGCATACCGTTAGGATGGGAGGACTGGCTGCTGCTCTCAGCAAAATGTCTTTTGGCAATCGAATCGGGATAGCTTTAAACGCTCAGACAGATATCAGGAGTTTGTTTACGGCGGACTATGGTTCAATTGTCCTGGAAATCGCTGAAGGAGTGAATTTAAAAGATATTTTTGGTGGGGTAGAGTATCAACTGCTTGGTTTCACTCAGGGAAAATCAGTGATCACGGTTAATGGCTTAGATATTGAGCTGGATATTGCTTTACAAGCCTGGGAAAAGCCACTCGAAAAAATCTTCCCTACTCAGACGGAAAAGGTTGCCGAGCCGACCGTGGTGAGTTATGATTTTCGCAATACTCATAAACCGTCCACTAAAGTTGTCAAGCCGAGAATCTTTATTCCCGTTTTTCCTGGGACCAATTGCGAATACGATTCCGCTCTGGCCTTTGAGCAAGCCGGAGGCTTGGTTGAAACCTTGGTGATCAGAAACCTGAATGCTCTTGATGTGGAACAATCCATCCTGGAAATGGTAAAAAAGATCGGGCAGTCTCAAATTGTGATGATACCTGGCGGTTTCAGTGCCGGGGATGAACCGGACGGTTCAGGCAAATTTATTGCTACCATGTTCAGAAATCCAAGGATTAAAGAAGCGGTGTTGGAACTATTAAAACAACGTGACGGCTTAATGCTCGGGATTTGCAATGGATTTCAAGCCTTAATTAAACTGGGCCTCGTACCTTACGGCGAAATCAGGGATATAACCGAGGATTCTCCGACTCTTACGTATAACAAAATAGGGCGGCACGTTTCCTGCATGGTCCAAACTAAAGTTGTTTCCACCCTATCCCCTTGGTTTAGTGGGGTTGAACTCGGTGAAGTTCATACCGTGCCTATCTCCCACGGAGAAGGACGTTTTGTCGCTTCTCACGAAGTAATCCGGACGTTGATTACCAATGGACAAATTGCGACCCAATATGTCGATCTCGATGGTAACCCCAGTAATGATATTATCTATACTCCGAATGGTTCTTACGAAGCAATTGAAGGAATTACCAGCCCGGATGGACGTATTCTCGGCAAGATGGCTCATTCCGAAAGAACCGGCAGGGGAGTAGCAATTAATGTCCCTGGGAATAAGTGCCAACCCATTTTTACGGGGGGAGTAAATTACTTCAGAGGATAAGGTACGCACAGCTATCCCTCTGATGTTAAATTGGATTCTGAAAATTATTTTAGTGTTCTAATTTGATTAAGAGTCTGTCAAATTTATATAAAGGCAAATTACCGGCTACTAACGATATATTCCGACGATGAAGACCTTCGAGAATAATTTTGTGTGCCTCTGGTAACAATAACCATAGGAAAAATCATTGGAGGTATGCTCAATGGAAGCTGGGGTAAGGAATAAGCTATTTGGGGTTATTGAAGAGATCCAGGCAGATGATCTTATGGCCTTGGTCAAAATTAGTGTTGAAGGTTGAAGCAATGCACCGGAAGTCGCGTCCGTGATGACGCGGGAAAGCCTCGAAGAAGTCGGGTTTAAAAAAGGAGATACCGTAGAAGCTCTAATAAAAGCGATTAATGTTGTATTTGTCAAACACTAATTGAGAGCAAAACAATGTAGCCCCCCGGTCTTGTATATCGGGGGGCTATTATTGACTTATCCTTCTGATAGCTTATCATATAGTAATAACCATTAAACTAGGGGTAGGTATCTGATTATTAACGTATAAGGTAAGGATGAAAGCTGTGCAAACTGATTCTAAATACTACGATTTTGACAAAATCATCGATCGGCATCATACAGGCTGTATAAAGTGGGATTTTAATCAACGAACGTTTGGACGCGAAGACATTTTGCCGATGTGGGTGGCGGATATGGACTTTCCAGCTCCCGAAGCCGTGGTTGAGGCGCTCGTGAACCGAGCAAAACATGGGATATATGGTTATTCTGACGGAATGGATGGCTATTATGAAGCGCTTATCGACTGGATGCAAGAGCGCCATGGTTGGGAGATCCAAAGAGACTGGATCTCATTTAGCCCTGGAATTGTTCCTGCCTTAAATGAATTGGTGCGGGGTTTAACCAAGCTTGGAGATAAGATCCTTGTTCAGTTTCCGGTTTATCCGCCTTTTTTTCAAGCCGTAAAGAATCACGGCCGTGAACTTGTCAGCAGCCAACTTACTCTGGAAAACGGTCGCTACGCCATGGATTTTGCGGACTTGGAGGAGAAATTTGGCTGTGGGGTCAAGATGATGATTCTTTGCAACCCGCATAATCCCGTTGGACGGGTATGGGAACGAGTTGAACTTGAACGCTTAGGACAGCTTTGCTTAACCCATGGTGTCCTAGTCATCGCGGATGAAATTCACGGTGATCTTATTTATAAGGGTTACCGCCATATTCCCTTTGCGTCTCTATCCCCGGAATTAGCTCTGCTATCGATTATTTGTACTGCCCCGAGTAAGACGTTCAATTTAGCTGGTTTACAAACTTCAAATCTGATTATTCCTAATGCCAAATATCGACTCGCCTTTCGAGCGTCTCTAAATTTAACCGGGATTCATTACCCTAATGTGTTTGGCATGACGGCTATGGAAGCGGCCTACCGGCATGGCAGTGACTGGTTGGATCAATTAATGGACTACCTATTAGGAAACTTGAAATTTTTAAACTCGTTCCTTGACCGGGAACTGCCTCAAATTACGGCAATTCAGCCCGAAGGAACCTATCTCGTTTGGCTTAATTTTAGAGCTTTAGGAATGAAACCAAAAGCCTTACAGCAATTTTTGGTTCATGAAGCGGGTGTGGGTTTAAGCCCAGGCTATCTATTTGGACCGGGCGGAGAATGCTTTGCAAGACTAAATTTGGCTTGTGCCCGTTCTGTGCTGGAAGAAGGGTTGCAGCGCATCAAAACAGCAGTTAAGGGATTGGACTAAGTCCAGTCTCTGTTTTTTATAGTGGTTGTAATTCCACAAGAGTGGAAGTTCCTTGCTGGTTAAGTTGAATAAGCTCTGCGCCATCGATAGAGACATAATTTTCTTCTCCAGCGAATTTAATTTCTTTTTTTTGCCCGTCTGTGATGATATGAGCAATTTGATGATCATAGACAACTACTTGGCCTTTTGAACCGATGAGCACACGAATATTCTTGAAAGGAATTAAGCCTTCCCACTCAGTTTTTAAAGAAGGATTATCCGTTAACTCAGAGCGGTCTGAAGTAGTTTTAATCTTTACGAGTTCAGCATTTATGACTTCACCAATATAGACCTTTCCGTCTCTGATTCCCAAGATCCTATCGTTTGAATTTTTTGAGATAATTTTGCGCTTAGTACCATTTATAGCTATAATTTTTTGGGCAGTGCCAACTTTACTGTCAATATACAGTGTTCCATAGCGATCTGAGGCAGCCATATTATTGATAGTCTCTCCTGATTGATTCAGGGTACGGACTTCTTTCATGACATCTATTTCTATTAGCTGTTGAGAGGTCGGGCTTTTCACTGTGAGATAGATTAAATTAGTAGATGTTGAGAAAACCAATTGTTCAATTTTCCCGCCCTTTGGTAATTTATCAATCGTTTGATTAAAACGATCATCTGGAAGGGTCTCATTATCATTACTTTCGGGTACTTCAAGTGAATACAGTTCCATAATTTGTGGATTTCCGTACCTTTTTTCGATCCGAGGCTCTACAGGAATCACTGGAACTACTTTTGGTTCTACTTTCGGTTCTACCTTTGGTACGGTCTTATCGTTTTTTTGGTTGGGGTCTTCTGTATTTGGTTCAAT
>JBAQLX010000023.1:0-7741 GCA_049302315.1 Desulfosporosinus sp. | reverse complement strand
TTTGACCTGCCTATTTTGTGTTACAAAAAATTAGTTTTGCTTTGTATTTCAGTCAATTCATTGCTAAGATTATTCTTGTGGTATTACTACAAATTTTGTGGGAATAATTGTATGCGAAATGCAGGATCCAAATAGGATGGTATTTTTTCAGCATGTCACAAAGCTGACTCGTAATCCTTTGCGGCATAACAACGGGCGTCCTTGTTCCAATGCGGATAATTTCCACATGCTCTATTTCCCTTAAACCTTTTAAGATGGCTTCCAACCTGTCATCTGAAATGCAAAATGCATCTCCCCCTGACAATAACACATCCCTGACCTCTTTATGCACCTTGATGTAATTTATCGCCCGTCTGACGTTAACCATGGAAAGAACTTTATCTTCTTGCCCGGCAAAACGTCTTCTTGTGCAGTGACGGCAATACATGGAACACTGATCAGTAACCAGCAAAAGTACTCTGTCGGGATATCTGTGAGTCAGACCGGGTACCGGAGAATCTGCAGTTTCGTGGAGTGGATCATTACTGTCGTATTTGGATATTTTTGTTTCATGAATAGTAGGAATTGCCTGTCGCCTTATCGGACAATGATCGTCATTTGGATCGATAAGCATAGCATAATAAGGGGTTATTGCCATACGCAATTTTTTGAGGCTTACATTTACCCCTTGACGCTCTTCCTGGGTAAGATTGACCACCTGCTCCAATTGGTCTATTCTTGTAATTCTATTGGAAATCTGCCATTTCCAATCCCGCCATTGTTCTATCGATACATCCTTCCATAAGGGTATATCTCTAAAGTTTCTTTCCTTAGTCATTTTAGTACTCCTTTCAATTTTTACTGAGTCTGCGTTTTTACAAAGATATAGCTAACCCGTTCCAAATCATTAGAACCTTCAATTACTGTCCCTAATCCAAACTAAAAAACGCTACAGAGAAGTTTCTGTAGCGTACGCTAAAAAATGTGCAAGATACAATTAAGCATCAATCACCTTCTCTTCCAACGCTTACGAGATTAGCTGACGGATTCGGGTCGAAAGATCTTAACCCTACCGAAGTAATTGCTTCGGATTCACCCCAATTAATTGGTTCTCCCGTTCCATAATGGATTCAGCGTATTTGGTTTATTCAATTGTCAGCCGATTTTTTATTAAAAAAGTAAGAAACTAAATTGGATTTTCTTCTATCAGCTCACCTGTATCATATCAAAATTTCATATAAATGTCAATATATATAATTTTGATATATTAGGAGATTTGATGAAATATCGAAAAATGGCACCATATTTCCATATAATCCCTCTTGGGACTCAATTCTTTGTGGTACAATAATTTCATGAATTTTATATCGTCTACTGTGCAAAGGATGAGGCTTTTATGCGCCGGTTGCATGTAAGTTAACTCACATGCAACCGGTTATAATTTGCTTAAACCTCGTACTTGATAGCACTTTCTCACCTCCCCCAACGCCGACTTGGTGCTGGCAATAGTTCAACCAAGCTGCACTCATAACTACTAACGCTAGTCGGTTTTGATATTGCCAGCAATGTAAAACTCCTGTATTCCTGTATATATAATGTCTTAATGATGTTATCATATCGCCTTTATAAAATCTTATCATTATTAATTTCTTCCACAAATGAGAATCTCGAAGAAATTTTAGAATCCTATAAAGAGAAGCGCTCAGAATGATTTCTCTGAGCGCTTCTTATAATTTTCCTGATGCTTTCTTTCACTTCCTACACTTGGGCATTTTGCAGCTTCTACTTCTTTAATTAAGAAATATCCAGATCCTAATAAACATCTGCAGCTACCATCACTGGACTTTTCCGGATACTTTGGCGTGTTCCGCCAACCATTGTTCCGCTGCATAATTTAACGGCAGGGTTCTCACATCTTCCCAAGTATAGTCCGCCACGGACAACAGGCGTAAATCCAACTCCTTAAAATACTGCCCGCAAGCTACGCAAGCCACCACCTCAATCCCGGGGAATTCCCCTGAATTCAGATAGTTTTGTTCAGATGCCTTTTCACTTCCGCAGCATATACAGCCAACACGTTTCGTTGACCATTCATACCCGCAGATGGTACAGTGCAAAAAGCGTTGACCGTTTGGCGGAGCAAGTACAGAAAGCGTGGTTCCTTCGCCACAGATTGGACAAACCGCACTTTCGCGGAAGAGTTCTGCCGGCTGAGCTTGCAGCAGGGCATTAAGCATATCCTTTTTCGTTTCCATAATCCTTGCTCGTAAAAGCTGTGCTATACCGCTTAAGGCGATCTGCAGACAGCTTAACAGCTCCGGGTCTGTCACGGGTTGACCGGCTTTGAAGTTATGCCACGTTTCCCTTAAGACTGATTCGGAAACTACTCCTCCTCTAACCCGATTCAACCTTTCCCAAAGTTCTAAAACCACTGTTTCCGGAAAGTCCACAAGTGGGTAGTAAGGAGGAGCCGCCGCCGGACTCAATTCTTCCACCCAGAAAGAACCCCGCTCATCTTGCCAGTGCTCAACTTCTTCGTTCAGAAGGCTATAGGTCTGATAAGCCTGCTCCATTGTTGGGTCTTCCCTGGTTTCCATCTTTTGCATAAGCATATTTTTGTCCATTTAAGGAACTCCCCCTTACCTTCATCCAATCTGAGATTCCCACTTCTCCAAGTAGGAATCTCTCTAGCCGTCTGTGAGCGATCCGAACCGGCTTAGTTTAAATTTTGCTCTTTTTTCACTCTTTCATACCATTTGAGATAGTGATGTTTCGCAAAGCTTGTTTTTACATAACCATTGATTATGCCCTTCAGGGCAGGGTTGGACTTCGGGTGGATTATCGCTAAATACAAATGTCCGGTGATAGCCGTTGCCATCATAAATGCCGCCAGGTCATGCACCGGATAAGCCCAACGCACTAAACCGGCTGGGAAAGACGAGGCAAACCACATTACTATGCCGCTTAGGGTGATGAAAATAGAACCAAAAATAGTTAACATGGAGTTGATTTTTTCTCCCCCATTAAACTTATCTTGTGGCGGAAACTTCCCATCGGTATTAAACCCGAAAAACTCCTGCGGGAAGGTCATAACGTGTTTAAAATCTGCTTCTTTCCACGTAAAGACTGCTTTTAACCAAAACCTGTGACCACTTGTATCTCCAACAAAGAACAGCAAACCCACCACCACAACAAAGATGACCGCGACCACACGGTGAATTATCATGGTATTTTGAATTCCGCCAAAGATTGACATCGCCGGTGCGAAAGAGGCGCTGAGTACACCCAGTCCGGTAAAGAGCAGTGTAAAGAAGGCAACGGCATGCACCCAATGACTTAGGCGTTCGGTTGCACCAAAGCGCAAAACCTTATCTCCGCCAATCGTCTTTTGGGTTGGATTCTTGGTTTGTGGATTGATTGCCATTAGTGTTTCCCCCCTTTCGTGCTATCTTCATGGTCTTTTTTGCCATAATTCCCTCTTACAACGTTGGCCACAGCCCCCACAACCACAGCGCAAGCTGCCGCACCCCAGGCATATTTACCAATTGGTTGTACTATATCCTTCCAGAGGGTCAGAGAGAGCGGCATCGTGGGATTAGCCGGGAGGCCATAGGATTCTGGGCTATCCATTAATAAATAGAGATACGTCGTGCCACCCATTTCTTTTTCTCCGTAGAGCTGTGCCTTGGAATTAGTCTTCTGAACCTCTGTAAGACGCTTCTTCGCGTTGGCCAGCATAGCGTCACGTTCGCCAAAACTCAAAGCACCCGGTTGACAGGTATGGACACACGCCGGAAGGAGGTTATTTTCAACCCGATCAATACAACCCGTACATCTGTAAGCTTTCTTCTTGACTTCATCAATCTTCGGAACCCCAAACGGGCAGTTGGCCGCACAATAACCGCAGCCTATACATTTAGCATGATCAACCTGGACATACCCCGACTCTGTCTTGGAAATAGCATTCGAAGAACAAGCCTTCATGCACGCGGGATCAGCACAGTGAAAACATTGCGCTTTACGCATCAGCCAATTCATTTTTTGATTTTCATATTTTTCCGTGAAGGTCACATAAGTGAAAGTCGTTGGGGTAAAGTCGTTCATCGTCTGATAGCTAGTGACTATTTTGGTTTTTTCTGCCGGAAGCTCGTTCCATGCTTTGCACGCCACAGTGCACGCTTTACAGCCCGTACATTTGGAAGTGTCGACAAAAACCGTTTTCCTTGTCGTCATTGTTATGCCCTCCTTATGTTGACGAGGCAAACTTTGTACTCAGGAGTCCCTGCTCCGGGATCCAAGGCAGCCATCGTCAAATTATTCGTACTCGGGCCGGGACTTAAACTGGCAAATCCCCAACTCCAAGGCATGCCAATCGTTTCTGTGTCTTTTCCATGCACTTTGTAACTTTGGAGACGATCAGTCACTAAAGCACGTACTGTTATCTTACCACGCGCAGAAGACACTTCGACCATATCTCCCTCTTTGACGCCAATTTTTTTGCCCAAGTTTTTGCTGAGCTCAGCAAAAGGTTCGGGCATAATTTCATTCAGCCAGGGAATGTTGCGGGTAATGCCACCGGCGCAGAAGTGCTCGACGACACCATAGGTGGTTAGCACATAAGGATAATCTTCCGCTTTACCAATTTTCTTGGAGATAACCGGTGCGCAAGGAGATTGGGTTACCTTTGGATGCAAGCTATTGGTTGTCGGACTTTCAATTGGTTCATAGAATTCCGGCATCGGTCCATCCACACACATTCCTGCATTACGAGTAGGGATTGCCGGCAAGCCATCCGCTGGGGGGGTTACGGGGACGCCACTTGTATAGGGAGCCAGGAATAACCGGCCTACGCCCTCCGGATTCATACGGAAAGCTTGCTTTCCTTCCGGCGTATCAGGTCCTTTGGTTTTATCTACCACATCGGCGCCATCATTGCCGGCCCAGACACCTGCGGCGGCATCCCACCAAATCAGTTTACGCTTGGGATCAACCGGCTGGCCCTGAGCGTCACAGGAAGCCCGGTTATAGAGAATACGAATATTTCCCGGCCAAGCAAAAGCAAAGTTCCGATTCAAGGCCAGCGTATCCGCGGGATCAGTCTTCCCACGGCGGGCAGCCAAGTTGCCGTTGCCGGTTACACCGGCATAGATCCAACAGCCGGTGGAAACAGTACCAATTGGTGCATTCAGATATTCAGCCAAAGTTGCCGTAAGTTTACCTGTGGTGTCATTATAGCCATTAAGCTCCTGCAGCACTTTTAACGCGCTTGCTTCGTGGCCATGGTCATAGTCCCAATTAGCCTTCAAAATGGGAGCGTCTTTCGGAGCTGTGCTTCCGGCATAAAGCGCGCGGACTTTCTTGAAAATCAGATCCAAAATATCCAAATCGGGTTTTGATTGATTAAGCGGCGTAAGGGCAGCTTCTTTCCATTGAATCAAACGACCGGAGTTGGTCATGGAACCGGCCTTTTCATAAACGAACGCCGCCGGCAGGAAGATAACTTCAGTCTGAACATCCTTGGGATTCACATCTGGTCTGCGCCAGAACTGAGCTGTTTCCGTCTCAAAAATATCGACCACAACCGCCATTTCAAGTTTATCATAAGCCGGACCAACCATCTGGCATTCGGGTGTAGAAATCAGCGAGTTGGAGCCAAAACTAAAGAGGAGTTTAAATTGTTTGCCCATTAGTTCGTACATTTTAACAAACGTTGGAGTGTTGGCCGGATTGGTCTTGGGCAATAATTCATAACAATAGTCATTATCAGCAGTGGCATTGCCGCCAAACCAGGCCTTGAGCTGCGCAACCAATGGTTTATGCATAACAGCTCCATTTACGACCGCATAATCACGCAGGGTTTTAATCGCGTTGGTGGGATAAGGCAAATACCCCGGCAAGTTGCTGATCAGGTTGGCCATATCGGTAGAACCTTGCACATTAGGCTCGCCGCGCAGCGCCTGGACACTGCCACCGGCCTTGCCTATGTTGCCTAGGAGCAGCTGTATAACCGCATAAGCGCGGATACCCTGTACCCCGGTGGTATGCTGGGTCATACCCAGAGCATAAAAAATGCTGCCTGGTCTTCTTGAGCACATTAAATCTGCGATTTCCTTGATTTTCGCAGCGGGTATCCCGGAGATTTGTTCTGCTACATCGAAGGTATAACGGGCAAAGTGTGCTTTGATTTTTGAAAAAACACTGTCCGGGTCATCCAGACTGGCTGCCTTGACGGGCTTATTCTCCGCATCAAGCTGATATCCCCAGCTGGTGTTCGTATATTTCTTGGTCTTAGCATCAAAACCGGAAAACATACCTTCTTCAAATTTATAATCCTTCTTAATTTTATGAAGTGCATTGGTGAAATTCAGAACATAAGATTCATCGTATTGTTTTTTCTCAATAATGTAATTAATAATTGCACCTAAATAGGCAATGTCCGTTCCCGGTCGGATTTGGGCGAAAACATCCGCCTGTGAAGCGGTACGCGTAAAACGAGGATCAACAACAATAACTTTAGCACCTTTCGCCTTTGCGCGATTGACCCATTTCATTGCAATAGGATGATTTTCGGCACAGTTACTGCCGGCAATTAAAAAGACTTCGGAATTTTGTATATCCGACCATTGATTAGTCATTGCACCACGACCAAAGGAAGGTGACAAACTTGCCACCGTGGGGGCGTGTCATATCCGGGCCTGGTGTTCGTTATAAGGTGAGCCGAGCAGACGGCTTATCTTCGAAATAAGGTAGGATTCTTCATTGTCAACCTCAGCCGAACCCAAGAAAGCGATTCCTTCAGCCCGGTTTACGGTAACCGTTTCTTTTTTTGCGTTTTCTTCAGTGCTCACCCAAGTTTTGTCCCGGACTTCTTTGGTTTTCTTGGCAATACGCTCAATCGCTTCATCCCAAGAGATGTTCACCCATTTATCGGATCCCGGAGCACGATACATCGGCTGTTTCGGACGATCCGGCGAATAGGCTACCTGTGCCAAACTAGCTGCCTTGGGACAAAGTGTTCCTTCATTGGTCGGATTGTCCGGATCCCCTTCAAGGTGGACCAGTTTCCCCTCTTTAACATACAAGAGTAACCCACATCCACCCGAGCAGAAATGGCAAATGCTCGGGATCTTTTTGGTTCCTTCCAGTTTCAGTGCATATCCTTTGGCCTCCGCAACTGCCGGGTCAAATCCCAAGCCAGTGGCAAGAGCGGCGATGGAAAGTCCTGAGAGCTTAAGGAACCCACGACGAGAAACATCCATCTCTTTTTCCTCCCCTAATAAAATGTTTTCTTAAACACGCTATGATCAATCGCATAAATTTACTTCTTTGATCAAAGCATGATCAGAACTTTTACTTGGAATAAGCGATAAAAAATACCTCCTGTCTGAGTTTAGGAGGATAAAGCTCATCGCCACGCTAAATTTGGACATTGGTTGGTATCCAAATACGCACACTCTCCCCCTACTCAGTAACAACTTACGGCGCCTAATACAAGACACCCGCCGCTACCGGCACATAAATGATGCGGGTAATGCAAATTGTCTTCTATAAGGCCAATGACTCCTTTCCAAATAAGGGAGATAAACCGGTTTCCAGATTTACCGTACCGGCATAACAGCCGAGTCGGCTAATTCCCCGTGGCCGTAGCTTTAGGTGAAGTAGCTTGGGAGCTAAGTTTAAAAATATTAAATTTTTAGTAAAGTTATTGCTAAACAAGTCTTCGGGATGGCAAATCAGGGTTCAATAGTAGTGGTTCAAAGGC
>JBAQLX010000022.1:0-12997 GCA_049302315.1 Desulfosporosinus sp. | reverse complement strand
AGGGAGGAAGTTTTTGAAGACTCGCATCCAATTGGTCAAGACCAGATCTTACAGATTTTGCCGGGGCTTCAGACCCATCTGCGGCTGCTTCTGCAATTTGAGCGCCGCCAAAACCCAGCCGTTGCCTAATGGTTGGAGCAGGTTCTGTCCAAACTAAATTTTCCGTGTCCATGCGAACTATTAAATCTTGAACTTTCTGATTTACTGATATGAGACGCTCATGCATATCTCTTAATGTCTTATCCTCTTCCACAGAAACCTTTCCGCCGTCGGCGATTCGTTGGGTCAATGTCCTGGAAAAATCACCAGCTTGGACTAAATACTGACCTAGATAACTAAGTCCGGTCTGCTCTGCAGGGATTTGGGCAAAATCCTTGAGCGCCACATCACTTTTACTTGCAACTTGACTCAAGTAGAGAATCCTTTGGGTAGGGTTACTGGCTACGTCTCCTTTAGCCATATCAGTCTCCAACTGGTCAAGGTGACTGGCAAAATCGGTCAAGGCCCGGTGGTTATTATTCTCCACTGCGAGGCGATAGTCTCCTGCCAGACGGTATTCATAGAATCCCCAGCCTAGGGAGATCAGCAAAGCAGCTGTTAAAGCCCCTATCCACAATTTCCTGTGCATACTTATCCTCCCCCTATTTTGTAAAGATATGATTTCCAATCGTGATAATCTGTGGACGCGACCAAATGTATTTATTATTACTCTTGGCTGGATTAAAGAAGAAGACAGCCCCCTTGGAAGGGTCTGAGCCATTTACCGCTTCTTGGGCAGCACGTATGGCGGACGCTGAAGGTGGTAAATTAATTTGTCCGTCATCCACGCAAGAAAAGGCTTGAGGCTGATAGACTATATCAGCTATCGTTTTCGGGAAGGCAGGATCTGAAATCCGATTGAGAATAACAGCCGCGACCGCGACCTGCCCCACGTAGGGCTCTCCCCGTGCCTCTGCATTAACGCAACGTGCCAAGAGGTTTGTATCAATATTCTTATTCCCAACAGCCTTTCCAGTCGAATTCGTACTTTGTCCGGTTAAGAGCTTTAATTCCTTGATGGTTTGCGTTCCGGCCAATCCATCCACTCTAAGCCCGCGTTCCTTTTGAAATCGCCGTACCGCTGCCTCTGTTTTCGAGCCGAACTTTCCATCAACCGTTCCGACGACATAACCCAACTGTACCAATCCTTTTTGCAATTCGGCGACTTCGGGCCCTTTGCTCCCCCTGCCTAGCAGACGATCACCTAACGCCCCATAGGCTATCCCTGATAGGGCTATACAGAGAATCAGTCCGACGGTCAGAACCCACCAGGGTCTAATGCGTACTCTCATACCCTCACCTCACTTTGTTTAATAGTCTTTAGTGTGGCAAAAGTTTAGGCTAATTATGCAACATTATCTTGATTTAAAAAAATAGAGCCCCTCGTCTGGCATGTACCAGCAGGGCCCCATTGGGCAGTTATTCAACATGGTTATCAGCTCACCGGCTCACAAGCATGTTCCTCTGAATATTATACCTATCTTATTCCTTCCTGATTTTGCTTGAGTATTCACTGATCATTCTACAGATGTTTAGCATCAGCCTAAGCTCATCAGGTTCTTTATCCTTAGTTAGGGATATTAACTCATTTATGAAACCGTTGGGTTCAACGTTTACTTCTTCCTGAAGGAGGTAATCGACTGTGACCCCTAAGGAATTTGCTATACTTACTACCGTCTCTAAACTGGGGTTCTTCTCTCCCCGCTCGACCTGGCCTACATATGACTCATTAACTTCCGCAACCTCTGCAAGTTGTTCTTGCGTAAGTCTATACTTCGTTCTTTCTTCTCTGATTCGCTGCCCCAAATATTTAAATACCATCTTCTTAGCCCCTTTCGATTCCACTATAGGATATCCAAAATAGGGCTTGAAGTGTCTATTGGTATTACATGTATTGACTATTAGTATTGTATAGTGTAGAATTCTTATAAACATAACATAAAGTCCCCCGTTTCGCCGGGGAATTATTTTTGGGCACATTAATCTCCAAAAATAATGCACGGAGGGAGAGTATGTCTGAAATCGAAGAATTGATAAGGCAAATCGAAAAATCTCGCCTAGCCATGATTAAAGTCAAAGAGGGAAATTCTTATTCGTCTCCGGTAGTTGTTGCTGCAAGTCAAGCGTTGGATGTTATTTTAGACAAATATCAAGAGATGGTGTTGAAAAAGTCGGAGAAGAATTAGGAACAGAAGGCCGAATGAATTGCTTCATTAGCCCAGTCGTCGAGTCCTTTCAAGGTGGCCTCTTGGGTTTGTTTGCAGGTGATTTCCTCATAACCCAGCTTAATTCACAGATATTATCTTTTATGATTTCCTGGGCAACCATAGAGCCTGTCTTGCCAAAGCCAAACAAGCCGACTTTGATTTTCACTTGGAACACCCTCCTTCCTACATTAAGGCTGAATTGCATGATCGATCGTTGATGCCGTGAAATTTCCTTTCTGCAATCTATTCCGCTTTCTCGATATTACCGTTGATCGCAAGTTCGAAGTTTTCATGAATATCGCTGAAATGAGAATGACTTGATATATTATCATATCTCGTGTGACAACTTAAGGAGATTGGATTCACTCGATCTCGGACAGCTAAGCATCTGAACATAAACCGGGAAACGGTAACACGGTATTGGAATATGACGGCAGGACGCTAGTGGTATATGCACTGTTTCAATACTGGACCACATATTACACAACCGCATTCTGTCACATTTTAACTCCCTGGAATGTCTGATATAACTGGCTTCCAGGGAGTTTTTATGTTCAAGGTTAATGCCAGGTTCGCGGCCCTCTAAATGGACGCATGGCTCTAGGTTTTCCCAGGATTTCCGCCCACATAACTCCTTGGACGAGTTCTCTTTCCGTCAGAGAAAGCTGAACGCCACTTAATACTAAGGAACTCCCGGTCATTTCCTTATGAGGAGTTCCTTCCGTACTCGTATATGCCTCCGCCCCAAGTATCCCTATGTATTCACTGGTTCCTTCGATTCCCTGGGTTCCTTCGATTCCCTGGGTTCCTTCAATTCCCTGGGTTCCTTCAATTCCCTGGGTTCCTTCAGTTTCAACAAAATAATCCGTGGTTTGCTTAAAATCCTTGGGTTTAGTCGTTTTCGAGGATCCCGCTTGGTAAGGACTATTTTCCAAGGCTTGTTCTAGCTGTTCTCTCCATGTTCCGCGGGACGTTTGTTGCGAGCCCTTCTTTTTGACAACTGTGGCAATCAATTGGTATATAACCCAAATGATAATTACAACCGTTAAGACCGACATGATCCCACCTACTTCTTCGTTAAGCTATCATTGCCTGATTCCGTTTTCCCCGTCTGAGCGATGTTGCCTCTCATCTGAGTGTCCGCCAGGATGTTTTGCAGGTTATAATAGTCCATAACACCCAGTTTCCCTTCACGCAAAGCCTGAGCCATCGCTCTTGGGACTTCCGCTTCCGCTTCGACAACCTTGGCCCGCATCTCTTGAACCGATGCTTTCATTTCTTGTTCTTTCGCGACGGCCATCGCGCGCCGTTCTTCTGCTTTAGCCTGGGCAATACGTTTATCCGCTTCGGCTTGGTCCATCTGAAGCTGAGCTCCGATGTTTTTACCGACATCGACATCCGCCATATCAATGGATAAAATTTCAAACGCGGTCCCTGCATCCAATCCTTTGGCTAAGACCGTATGAGAAATAAACTCCGGCTTTTCCAAGACATCTTTATGGGATGCTGAAGAGCCGATACTTGTGACAATTCCTTCCCCAACGCGGGCAATAATGGTTTCTTCACCGGCGCCACCGACCAAGCGATCAATATTGGCTCGTACAGTGACCTTGGCTTTAACCCTAAGCTCAATTCCGTTTTGCGCTACGGCTGAAACAACTGGAGTTTCAATTACTTTCGGATTAACCGACATTTGGACAGCTTGCAGAACATCCCGACCTGCCAGATCAATGGCTGCCGCCCGTTCAAACGGCAGCGGAATAGCTGCCCGTTCTGCGGCAATCAGGGCATTAACGACCCTATCGACATTTCCGCCTGCCA
Organism: Desulfosporosinus sp.; assembly: GCA_049302315.1. Classification (GTDB taxonomy): domain Bacteria; phylum Bacillota; class Desulfitobacteriia; order Desulfitobacteriales; family Desulfitobacteriaceae; genus Desulfosporosinus. The sequence goes on along the minus strand of JBAQLX010000022.1, from coordinate 8,930 downwards.
GATAGTGGGCTTCAAGCTGGTCTGTCGTAATCGTCAACCCTGCTTTATGTCCTTTAATCAAAGGATTCACTATTTTCGACGGGACCACCCGGCGTAAACGCATACCTACCAAGTTGAAAATCCCGACATTAACCCCTGCGGCTAAGGCTGAAATCCAAAGCCCTACTGGAATAAAAGAAAGCAGCACACTCAAAAGCACAACCACAAGAAAAACTATCAGTAACGGCACGATTAATGTGTTCATTCAGGGCTCGGTCGTAACCGAGCTTCACCTCCCTATACTGTTTTTTCCTCCCTAACTATGATCCTCGTCCCCTCAACAGCGATTACTCTAATCCCAGTTCCAGGTCCAATAAACCCCCCTTCGGTAACAACATCTAAATGCTCGCCATCAAAATCGGCTGTGCCGGCCGGGCGCAACTGGGTAAGGGATATGCCAGTTCGGCCTAGATATGTTTCATATTGAACTTTTGGTGCAACATATCCTCCCTTTAAGGTTTGGCTTGTACTTAAAGTGAACTTCCGCCATAAGCGCCGAGTGCGAGGGGAGCGAAAACTCACATAAGTGATGATTCCCAAAAGAATCAGCGCGCCTCCCGTGAAGAGCGCCCCTTCCAGGATCGAGTCTGTCACTAAAAAGATTCCTGTGATTAAGGCAGCCATTCCCAGAATTCCGCTGACCCCAAAACCAGGGATAACGAACACTTCAATCGCTAACAGAAGAATTCCGAGCACAATCAGCGAAATAATTATACCCTGCGACATAACCCTCTCTCCTATCTATTCAAGTTCAATTGTCTGGATTCCATGCAATATCAGGTTCAATTCACTGTGGATATTGGATATAATACTAACATCATTTTCGATTATTCCTTAAGCTTAAGTTCAGACTAATGTCCTCCCCGTGCAGGTACTAACCCCATCCTTGTAGAATAGACGTTAAATACCAATAAATAGCTAGGAGATGGTAACGTGTTTTATGAAGGAAATATTTATCGCCCACCCAGCGAGGCAAACAGTCTTATTTTGCAAATCACGGTGGGCTGCCGGCACAACGCCTGTACCTTTTGCACCATGTTTAAAGATAAACGCTTTCGGATCAAATCGCGCGCGGAAATCTTCGAGATTATCACCACAGCCCTGGCGCATGAGCCCGACGCCGAACAGATTTTTTTAGTGGATGGAGATGCGCTCGTCGTCGACTCTTTATTGCTCATCGAGATCCTTGATCGTCTTTACGAAAAATTCCCCCGTCTGCAACGGGTAGGGATCTATGGAGGTCCCAAAGATATTCTCGCCAAAAACCCCGAGGAATTAACCGCTCTTAAAGCACATGGGCTAACGATCGTTTATTTGGGAGTCGAAAGCGGCAATGCCGGGATCTTAAGATCCGTAGGTAAAGGAGTCACTCCTGAGCAGATGACAATTGCCGGTCAAAAAATCAGAGCGAGCGGTTTAGCTCTCTCCTGTACCGTCATTATTGGTCTGGGAGGTAAAGCTCTTTCGCATGAACATGCTCTTGATACCGCACGGGTCATCAGCGCCATCGACCCTCCCTATTTAGGAGCCCTAACCTTGATGGTTGAGCCAACCGCGCCCATAAACAAGGCGATCAAACGAGGAACCTTTCAACTTGTTACCCCCCTCGAATCCTTAACGGAAATCCGAACACTGGTTGGGAAACTTGACGTCACCCACTGTGTTTTTCGGTGTAATCACGCTTCCAATTACCTGCCCCTCCGCGCCACGCTCCCCGCTGACCGGGACGAGCTATTGGAAACCCTCGACAATGTCATCGAGAATCAATCACTGGAACGTCTTCGTCCCGAATCCTGGCGAGGACTGTAAGCATACCTTCCACAGCCCGTTCGGTGGAGTGACCCGGCAAAGCGACGACCGCTTTTTTGCGCATTTTCTCTATTTCCTCCGGATGCCTTAAGAAGCGGTTGAGAAGCTGTCCCAATTCCTCCTCGTTACCAGCTATGCATCCCGCACCTTTATGTACTACAAAATGTGCGTTTTCATCTTCCTGACCAGGAATCGGCTTATAAATAACAAGCGGCAACTGCTTCGTTAACGCCTCAGAAACCGTTAACCCACCCGCCTTGGTGATAATCAAATCCGAGACCGCCATTAATTCCTCTACATTATCAACGAACTCGAACCGGAGCATCGGATTTCGGCCTTGGGCAATGACCTCTTCCAACGAGAAATACAATTTTTTATTTTTCCCGCAAACAACAATTGTCTGGACCGGGACGAGCGAATCTGCGAGTTTTTTGCAGATTCTTTTTGCGCCTTTCAAAACTCCATACGATCCTCCCATCACCAAAAAAGTCGGCAGATCCGACTTAAGTCCTAACTTGGCGGTCAGCGGCTCCCGCTCCATGACCACTTCGAATTTTGGGCTTACCGGGATCCCCGTCTCATAAATGTGCCCAGCTTTGATTCCCCAGGACACTAAACTTTCCTTGACCTCCGGACAAGCTACAACGTAGCCGTCAACCCCATGATGCACCCAATGGCTGTGCACCGTATAATCCGTGATTACGGTGATCACCGGAACCTGAAGAAGTTGCTCAAGCCGGAGTTGAGCCAGAATCGAAGAAACGGTGGGGTAAGTACAGACGATGAAATCCGGTTTAAATACCTGAATGTAATTGAGAAACCGGCTTCGCCCCAGTTGACTCAGGAAATGTTGACTCTTCGAACGGAGTTGGACCTTAGCTGTTTTATAATAGAAACTCCCCCATAGTTTTGGGATGTATTTAATAATTTCACCATAGATGTTTTTAATAAGGGTGTTAATTCGTTGATTTAAAAAGTCACCGAAATCCAAGTGGCAAATTTCCGCCGAAGGATGCTTGCTCAGTATCCCTTCAATAACAGCTTCGGCTGCCCGCAAGTGTCCGTTTCCAAATGCTGCGGAGAATACGAGAACCCTTAACAGTTGCAAAGACCGGCCCTCCCTCTCACCTCGACAACTTTTTCCGACTTATCCTTAGTCAAACAGGTTTGCTTAATTTTACTAAAGACTTCAACTTCTATTATACGGAGATCCTTCTGAAAAGAAAAGGAAAAAAGGGGGAAGAAAAATGTTGGAATTAAAAAAATGACCAAATCCGAAAAGGACAGGTCAAATAATAATATATCTTGCTCTAAGTGCTCTCATCAAAGATGCATAACTCCCAACCCCACACGAGCGTGTTCCAAGAGGGGATGCAGGGAGGAACGACCATAAATTGCTACCGCGATCCATTCTGTATCCGTCGTTAACCCAATTTTCAAAGCAAAACTGGCATTGCTGTTGGTATGTACAAAAATACTGTTACTGGCTTCCAAGGTTGCATGGATAAGCGCATGAATCTTCCGGTCTTCTTTGGGAATGACACCTGTGTTAAACGCTGTGGCCATCACTGAATTCGTTAGTTTCCCAGTATGTTGAAGATTCGCTAAAGTTCCTCCAAGTTCCGTCACGCCACAACGAATGTTAAAAGATTCATATAAGGACTCCTTAAGCTTAGCCTCTTCCTCTCTTGTCTCTGACAAAGCTAAAAGTATTGCCGACCGTTCCAAGGAAGGTTTCACTTTTTCCATTGAATTAACTTTCAAAGTATGCCCTCCCTCCCCTTTTCAACTAAAAAGCCGTTAAGATATCTCTTAGAGATCATAACGGCTCCGTTGCCGAATGTTTACATCCAAGCGCTGGTATTATTTACTATAATACTTTAATTCCCTCTCCCTGTCAATTACGCAAAAACTAATATTCTGTCGGAATACTGATTAATACATTATACATGCGTCAACCAATTCCCTTCTTCTTCTGTAAACAGATCAGCTGGGTATACTTCCACTCCATCTTTTTGTAGAATTCCAACGCCCGTATGTTGTTGCGATCCGCTAATAACTGTAAGCGTCTTACCCCTCGGGCAATCGCCCAACTTTCCATGGATAAGAGCAGTTCCTTGCCTACGCCTTGCCCTCTGCAAGTGTCTTCAACTACCAAATCTTCGATTAAGGCCACTATTCCGCCCTCGGCAGTAGAAACCAAAAACTGGGCCGTACACATGCCGACAATCTGTTGATTGAGCTCCGCGACCATTACGCACCGATGCGCGCCATTGCTGAGCATCATTTCCAAACCCCTTTGTTGGGTCTCCGCATCGAACGCAAAATCGGTTTCGATGGAAATCAAAATCCTGAGCAGTCCGATCATCCCGCTGAGGTCAGTGTGTTTAGCCCTTCTAATCGTGTGGTGCAATATCTGATCAGGCACTGTCCTTCCCCCTAACTGCTAAATGCCAAAAACCTTCTTCCAATAATCCTGTCTTCAGCATCAGAGCACCCCAACAGCATCGGCACGGCATTGTTGACAGTGCGTCATCTGGGGCAGAAGTGAGCTGAGATTGCCACGGCTCCTGGTTAAATGTTCTCGAGTCGGAGCTATGCTGTGCGCGAGTTTTCCTTGCGGGATCAAGGGCATGATGTTGTGCAGGTGGGCCCCTCTTTTCTTGATTTCCACACCCAAGCTATATAACAGCTGATCATTGACCCCGGAAATAAGCACGGTATTAATTTTTACAGTCATTCCAGCCTTGACCGCCAGGGTAAGTCCGGTTAACTGCCGGTTAATCAGGATCCCGGCGGCGTCAGGACCTATTATCGTTTTTCCTTTCCAACGAACGCGACTGTAAATCCTGGCGCCAATTTTCTCGTCCAAGGTATTAATCGTAATCGTAACATGGGACACTCCGATCGCCGTTAATTCAGCGATCTTTTCCGGCAGGAGAAGGCCATTGGTGCTTAAACATAAGATCATTTCCGGGAAGTCTCTTTTTACCCCTCTCAAAGTTTCAAAGGTAGCAGGGTTGGCTAACGGTTCTCCCGGTCCTGCAATTCCGACGACGGTCAGTTTTGCGCCAATAGCGGATGCTTTGGCCTTGGAAACTGTTTGCAGGGCTTCTTCTGAGCTTTGCACCCTACTTGTAACACCCGGACGGGATTCGTTCGCACAATCAAATTTACGCACACAGTAATTACAAGCTATATTACACCCGGGAGCTACGGCCAAGTGTATCCGTCCGGTTTTACCATGCCCTTTTGTTGAAAAACAGGGATGTCCAAGATTCAGGTGCGGGCTATTCAGATTGCCTTGCGTGCATTCTTGATGCATCATAATCCCTCCGATCATTCATTTAATTCGTTCCTTCAGTTCCAAGGTTCGAACTTCATTAGCAAATACGCGAACCTCCCACCTTGAACTTCGTGCCTCAAACTTCGCGCCTCGCCTTATAAATTAAGCCATTAAGCCGACTTTTCTTTAAAGGTATGACAGTGGCGCACGCAGATCTGGCCGCAAGACTGACAACCGATGCATTGGTCTTTATTAGTTATTGTTGCGACGTGCCGTTCTGTCCCCTCATCATCTTCGAAACTATTCAATCCTAAGCATTTTTGGACACATAATTTCACACATCGCCCACACCCCAGACAGAGAGCGTTATCAATCTCTTCTACAAACTGCGGCGTCCAGGGTAATCCGCCAAAGGTTTGGTAAATCACTGCTTCACTCACGTTAATCCTCCCCCTTCTACGGATTAAGACTATCTCGCGTTTTTCTCCGGGTATTTCCCTCGTTCCTGGCCTTACTCTCCAGAAGAACAGTTTTCAAACTTCTTCCTTCTTCGTTACCAGTTTCTTTTTTAACCAAGGGGATAATTTTTGGGCAAGCAGCAACTTGTTCAGTCGGTTAAGTTCGTCGGCAATCAGTGTTCCTCCAGGCACTTTCAAAGGATGAATACCGCTTTGAACCAAACGTGCCGCTGCGGGACCGCCAATCTGTGTGCAATAGACGATCGCACATTGCTGAAGCATCCTAATCCGCACGCCGACTTGATCATTGGATTCCGCCAGGTCTTCAGCTAAGAGAGATGTATGAATCATCCCTAGAGGTTCCTTTGTAAATTTATACATCTCAAACGAAGGTGTGGAGGCAAAATGCGAGTCAATTGTTAAGCCATCGCTGCTGGCAAACGCTACAAGCATACCTAATCACTCCTAACTTACTGTATTTAAGGTGTCAAAGAGAAATTGTTGAGTGCCTTCATAGCCAATCCAACGTTTTTGAGGATAGCCCGCCCAGTCAAAGACCGGCAAGCCTGCTCGCAGATGGGGAAGCCTCAGTAATCCCGCAGCTTGACGACCGTTGGAATTGGCAATAATTAAGGTACTCTGACCCGCTCGTTCTTCGAGGGTTTCCAAATCTCCCACTTCAATCGGGATTGGCAGGGATAATTGGCGGATGCCTGCCGGGGATGCCGCCAAGGCCACAGAAAGCTCAGCGCCCACCTCAACCAAACAGGAGGCCAGACTATACAACAGATCCATCTCCAAGGCGATGGCGATCTTCAAACCGCCAAGTTGATCATGATAGTCGGCCAGCATATCCAGCAAGCGGCTTCTTTGCCGGAGGAGCTTCGCCGGTATCGGCTGACCCGACAATTTTGCCAGAGTCAAAACCAACCTATCTGTTGCCGTAAGGCCGGTTACGGAAGGAAAATTATGATGAGGGATTTCATAAGTTTGCTGAAGGATTTCTCCGGCTTTCTCCATACTTAGTCCCACCGATAAACAAGCGCTGCATTTTGCCAAACGCTGGAAATCTTCGAGTAGTGTTCCGCCCTGAACCACTGGAGCAGTTTCCAGCTCGGCATGCCCGTCCAGAGAAATTGAAAGATCGGGGATGGTAAGCGGCTTAAAGCCAAAATCTCGGACAATTTCTTTGAGTTCGTCGACATCGCCCGGAGTTAAATGACAACCAGGCAATAAAGCGATGGACGGCGCAGGATCTTCGTTAGAGCTTGAGTATGGGTTAGGGCAAGAGTTAGAGACGGACTGTTCCAACGTCATAGTTGGCTGCCCTGCCAAGGTGGTAATTAGAGCCTCGACCGTGCGCTGATAACCTTCTTGCATTGAACCGATATAATCCGGCGTGCTGGCCAGGACGACCGGCAAATCTCGCAAATCCGGTCTTTCTTCACGAAGGCTGGCCAGAGCGCTGACCATATCATCTCCATTAGTTTCGGTTAGGCCGGAACTCATTACCCCGATAATTTGAGGGGTGTATTTAGTAGCGGCCACTGCGATTCCTTGTTTAAGCTGTTCCCAGCCCCCAAAAATGGCCGAGTCTTCCAAAAGAGCCGTTGAATTTAGGGGAATCGGTTCCTTATAATGTCTGGAAAGCTGCAACCTGATGAACGAGGTACACCCCTGAGAACCATGGAGTAAAGCCAGCAGTCCGTTGACACCGAGGTAGGCTAGCGTAGCCCCCAGAGCAGGGCTGTTTTTCTGGGGATTTCCCTGATAATGTCTCGGATTAGCCGTATTAGTCAGCTTGTTCACCCTCCTTCGGGGGAAATTCCCGTTTTAAATGCCCCCAAACCGGACTCTGCACCGTCCGTGTTAAGGTCTCCGCAAATTGAATCATCCCCTGATAACCGGCATAAGGTATTTTTCGTCCGTGGTTAATATCCAGAAAAGGTGTTCTCGTCTTATGTGCCAGATATTTTGTCTTTCCTCCGGCGACGATCAGGTCCGGTTTTTTCTCCGCAATGATCTTGATGAAGCCTGCCGAACTGGTGTCTTCAATAATCTGGGCGGAGGGATCCATCAGTTCTTTCATACGCTGGAAATCCTCCGGGGTGGAGTTTTGGGTTCCTCCGGCTAAGATGTTGATCCCTAATTCAGCCAAAGTAGACACCATCGACCAGGTTTTAACCCCGCCCGTAAACAAGATAGCCTGTTTATTCTCCAGGATCTTTCTGTATTCCGCAATGGTCTTCCGTGTTTCGTCCTCTTTCTTTTGAACATAGACCAGTGTTCTTGCCAACAGGTCAGGATCACCGAGCGCTTTGGCAATCTTGAGCAGCGTTTCCGAGGTGTCCCGAATCCCGTAGAACGACCCTTCAATAAATGGTATACCATAGCGGATTTCCATTTTCCGGACTAAATTGGTCAGACTTTTGGAACAGATCAGCACATTCAGGCTTGCCCGGTGAGCTGAACGCAAGTCATCGAACTTGGCATCCCCGGTGATGGCTGTTTGGAGAGTGATCCCCAAGCTTTTTAAGTCGGGTAAAATCCCCCAAAGATCTCCGGCGATGTTATACTCCCCGATGAGGTTAATGGAGCAGGGGATTTTCTCCTCCGGCCCGCCCCCTTGGCCAATGACCCGCTCAAATAAGACCTCCCCGGCAATCCGGTTTCCGATATTTTTATCCCCCAAAAAGCCCGGGCAATTGACGGGAATGACCGGAACGGTCAGTTCTTTTTCCGCTACCTGACAAATCCTGGCGATGTCATCTCCGATGAGCGAGGAGACACAGGTTGCGTAGACAAAGATGGCTTGAGGAGCATGTTTCGCCGCGATTTCCCGGATAGCTTCTTTCAGCTTTTGCTCTCCGCCGTAAATCACGTCATTTTCCACAATGTCCGTGGTCAGTCCCCGTCGGAAAAGTTGGGAACCGGAGGAGCGAGCGCCCCGGTTATCCCAAGAGTTGCCGGCACAGGCAATCGGTCCATGCACCAGATGCGCGGCATCCGTGATCGGCATAAGCACAACGCGTGCCCCATCATAAGCGCAACTCCGCTCCGCGCCTTCGCCGGGGAGCGCCTTCATGCATAATTTAGGCGAACCGGCATCGGACGAACACGGTTTATCTTTGAGATCCAATTTGGTCAGGTTTGTGAACATGCAGCACCCCCTCCATTCATCACTTCCAAGTCGCCCACTTCTATAAGTGGGTGTTCCGTTTTCCACTTCGATAGGGGTTGACTCCGACTTCGCCGCTAAGAATTCCTTTTGGGACGTGCGGCTTCGGCGAAACCCTCCACTGGAGGCTTTCGTCACCGAAGACTCGATGTTCAACTTT
>JBAQLX010000021.1:0-3437 GCA_049302315.1 Desulfosporosinus sp. | reverse complement strand
GTACTTATCTTCGGTGTTCATCGCTATACCTTCCGGCTTGTTTGTCGATAGGATGGGGGCCCGCCGTTTCCTGCTTCTGTGTCTGGCGATGATGGGAGGATCCTTTGTTCTCTATATCCTAGCCAGCGGCTATGAGGTCGTACTCATCTTGGCTTTTGTTGGTGGGATTGGCAACGGCATGATCAATCAGGTGTCCGTTAAGGGGATATCTATCTGGTTCAACAAAAAGTTCAGAGCGACCGCTATGGGTATCAAACAAACCGGAGTGACGTTAGGCGGTGCGATCGGAGGGGTTCTGTTGCCCTTCTTGGCGTCTAACTATGGCTGGCGGGTGGCGTTTCTGTTCGTTGGTCTCCTGATACTGGGAACGTTTGTGATCGCCCTTGTCATTTACCGGGAAAAGCCAGAGGATGGGGAAGCAAGTGAACGAATGGGACAGGGGCCAGAATACAGGCAAGCTGGTTCGAGAAATAGATTACTGCGGCAGATGTTTACGAACCCCGCCCTTCTTATTCTATGTGCGATTTCCTTCTTTGCAGCCCTGTCCCAAGTCAGCATCACTTCGTTTCTCGTGCTTTATTTTAAGCAAGAAGTCGGACTCAGCTTAGCAATGTCCGGGCTCACCCTCACAGTGGCTATGGTGACTGGTGCAGTTGGTCGCATTGGCTGGGGTCTGATCAGTGACAGGTTGTTTCAGGGTAATAGAAGGAAACCAATGGGTATGCTCTTTCTGCTGTCAGCCATTAGTGCAGTTGGAATGGCTTGGCTTCCGCGGGGGTCAGGCTTGGGTACGGTGTTCTTGTTGGTTGGCTTGATGGGGCTCTGTTTTCTAGGTTCGAGCGCCCTTTTGATCGTGACGGCGGTTGAGGTGGTCGAACCCGCCCTGGTTGGTCTTACTACCGGAACTATGGGCACGATCTTCTGGGTGGGTATGTTAGTGGGCTCCCCGCTCTTCGGGTTGGTGGCAGATGTCGCTGGCTTTGCGTGGGCTTGGTTGATGTTGGCGTTTTTTGCCCTGCTCAGCGCCAGTCTTTTGTCTTTACCGTTCACCCAAAAGCAGCCTTTAGCGATGAAGACGTTTTGAAAAAATTACGTCAGCAGGGCAAGGGGACTATCTGCGGCTCTATCCGTTAAGCGATGGAATGTAAGGATATTTACGGTACTATCTTCGAGCATTGTCTCATTCAGGGACAGTTTTTAGGAATAAGACGCTAGATACATTGGTCAGAGCATGTTCAGAGCGAAGTGTTTTATGTTAGGACAGTTGTTTTCCGCAATGAGTGTCTGTTTACAGTACACTTTTTTGGCAACCACTATATATTGGGCTACGGGCAAATTGGCATAGAACTTGCAACTAAAATTAAGCAACAATACAGAATTTTCATAATTATCAGGTATAATTGCCTGTGGCAGAATCCGAGAGCGTACGGGCGATGATACAAGGAGGTGACGGTAAGCGAAATCGGGCAATTAAGGAGAAATAAATGATTGAACAAAGTGAATTCAGAAGTATTTAGAAAGTGAATTCAGAAGTATTTTGAAGGGGGCAATAACAAGTGGCGATGTGTAAAGAGTGTGAATGTTTTCATCTTATCCCGGACACGGAGTGGGACCACGAACGAGGGACTGGTGATTGTGTTAGGACAATACGAGATTCTAAAGGTAAATACTGGCATACTGCGAAAGTTAAGGAAGAATCAAATTGCGTCGAATTTAAGCTGAAACAAAATAGTCAGTCAAACAAATAAAATCAGAGGGGGAAATAAGCGATGGCGAATGCTGCATTGTTGGCGGAAATAGCGCAGGAACTGAAAATGGAAGCAAAAAAGGGTCAGCCACTAGGGAAGGCTTTATGGGACAAAAAGCTTAAAGAAGGGCCGGGAAGCACACCGAGGACAAAGCATCTTTACAAGCGCTGCCGCTGGGCACATACTGCCGGTGGGGAGTATGTGAGGGAAGAACTCAAGATTTCTCTGGAACGGGCACGTTTATATACCGAGGCACATAAAGCAAACGCCGGTGAAGTGCCGGTAATTCTCAGAGCGAAGTGTCTGGAGCATTATCTTAAAAACTGCAGTATTTATATTCAGGATGAGGAAATCATCGTCGGGTGCCACAATGAGCGTCCGGATAAGCTGGAGCTTTATCCGGAGGGTGGGGCTGCAAATATGTTCGATTATCTGGAGGATGACTCGCTTACCCCCCCGGAACTCTATGATGAGGGTGCGGGAATGGTTGAGTACTGGAAGCAATGGTCACTTTCAGCTATGTGCGAAAGGTATATGGAACCTGAAGATATTGCCAAGCTGAGCACAGGGGTAATTAGTGAACCTCCGGTGTGGGCCCATTTTTACACGAGTACCACTCCACCCTATCAGAGTGTCCTTGAAGACGGGCTGGAGAAAAGGATTGAGTGGTGCGAGAAAAACCTCAGAAGGGTCAGGGATAAATTAAAGGAAATCCCTTGGAAAGGAGAGGAGAACATCCCCCTTTTCGAAAAAATAGACAACTGGACGGCTATGATTATTGCTGCCAAGGCGGTGATTGGCTGGGCGAGAAGATACAGTCGGCTGGCCAAGACTATTGCCGAAGAGCTTGACTTGAGTGATAGTGTAGTCGGAGCGCAGCAACGAAAGCAAGAATTGCTGGAAATCGCTGAAATTTGCTACCATGTTCCCGCCAAGCCGGCTCGGGGCTTTAAAGACGCAATGCAGTGCAAATGGTTATGCTTTGAGGTAGTTCAAAATATCGAGCGTTATTGTTCCGGCTATTCTCAGCTGGAAGATGATCTGCTGTGGCCTTATTACAAGGCTAGTGTTATCGATAAAACGGCGCAGCCGATGACGCGCGATGAGGCGATCGAACTGGTTGAATGTGAGCGGCTCAAAGTATGTGAGCGCGGAGTAACCAAAGGAAGATGGATGCGGATTATCCACCCTGGAATTAACGATCTTCACATTCTAACTATTGGCGGATTGGACGAGAACGGTAAGGACATGTGTACCGACCTTACAGACGCTATGCTTGAGGCAACTTTGAATATTCATACCAATGAGCCCTCGGTCGCCTTTAAGTATTCGCCGAAGATTAATGAGAAAACGAGACGCTTGGTCTTTGAGTGCATCGCCCAGGGTTATGGTTTCCCTTCAATCAAAAATCATGAGAAAAATACAAGGCACAGTATTGAGCATCATGGCTGGCCGCCTGAAGTGGCGGCACGCTGGGCCTTGGTTCTGTGCATGGCGCCCGGAGTAACAGGTCGAAGATCCACTCAGCACTCCAGAAACGAGGGCGGTGGGGGGATAGTTGGTCCTGCCCCGGGGAATATGGCCTTAAGCGATGGCTTTGATGCTTGGTTTAGTCATCAGCAGGTGGGGGCGCATACCGGGGATGCCAGCAAGTTTACGTGGGAAGAATTGTTGAAAGCAGTAGAGACC
>JBAQLX010000020.1:0-16911 GCA_049302315.1 Desulfosporosinus sp. | reverse complement strand
GATTTTTTCAACTTCCGTACTACCGTGGACTGATTGACCCCTAATGCCTCAGCAGCTTTAACTGTGGTTCCGTGAAGTTCCATCGCTAAGGCGACAAGTTGCTGTTCCAGATCATCGATGGCTTCCTTCAGGGGAACCACTCCGCTCACTGTGACAGTCCTAATGGGGCTCTGGACCTTTTCATAAAGTACGCCGCCGACTTCTTTGGCGGAAATAACCTTTTCATTTGCTGTAACTACTAACCTCTCGATTACGTTTGCCATCTCCCGAACATTACCAAACCAAGGATAATCCAACAACATCTGAACAGCTTCCGGAGAAAAAACCTTCTCCAACCCATGGCGCTTATTATTTTGCTCCAAGTAAAAAAGAGCTAGAGGAATAAGGTCCTCTTTCCGTTCTCTTAGGGCTGGAACTTTGATAGGCACGACATTGAGAGTATAGAAGAGGTCTGAGCGGAAGAGACCTTTTTCAACTAACTCTTTTAAAGGTCTATCTGTTCCTGCCATAATTCTGGTATCGACGGAACTTGTCACTTTTTCGCCTGTTGCCTGCAACATCTTATCCTGAAGAACGCGCACCAAGCGTCCCTGTAGGTTTAGGGGCATCTTACCTATATCCTCCAGGTAAACACTCCCGTGATTCGCTAACTCTAACACTCCTGCTTTCCCTTTATTTCCGTTACCTATTAATAATCCTTGTCCGAAAAGTTCAATTTCCAAAAGTTGAGCTGGAAGTGAGCCGCAATTTAATTTGTAAAAAGACCCTTTACTTCGTTTACTCTGGCCATGGATTGATTTAGCAATTTCTTCCTTGCCTACCCCTTGTTCCCCGACTAATACTACTGGTGAATCGACTTGACTTACCCTAAATGCCAGATCCAAGACATTGTTCATAATGACTGAACGTGATCTCAAATCGACACACATTTCCTGATTATTCCTCATCTGAGCTATCTCAGAATGATATTTTTCGGAAAGCTGTTTACTCTCCTCAAGAGCTTCTCGCAAGAATACTAACTCACTCATATCTCTGATGTTTATAACAATTTTAGCAATTTCCCCTTCTTCATCATGCACCGGGTTACCCGTGATCACTAGGGAATGCCCCGCATAAGGCCTTTCTACAATGCTAACCAGACCGTCCTGTTTTTTAACTAAATAGATAATATTTTTCTGGAAAACGCCCTTATCTACAAAATCCTTAAACGAACTCCCCACCAGCTCTTCCCATGGAACGTTGAGAATACTCCCCACTGCAGGATTGCAACGTAGAATTTCACCCTGACCATCACAAATAATTAACCCGTCATAAGAAGACACTACGATTTTCTGGAGTTCCACATTAAGTTGTTTTACACTTTGCAGATCTTGTAAAACTTTTTCTATCTCGGAGACATCCTGGAAAACCCCAACTGCCCCGACAACTTCCCCATCCTTAATAATCGGTGTGCGATTGGTAATATACTGTCTTCCACCCACTTGAAACTTTACACCGAATTCAGGTATTCCACTGCGAACAACCCCCAGGAGGCCCGTGGGAATAATAACATCCGTCAAAAAGCGTCCTACGGCTCCCTCTTTAGTTGAACGAGTTGGTCTTTCGGCTGCCCGATTAAGGGATGTAATTATCCCCTGTCGATTAATCGCCAGAATTCCATTATGCGCCGCGTCAAAGACTGCCTCCAGTTCACAACTACGTGATTGAACTTCTTGTAAATATGCCTGTAATAACGAATACTTGGATACTACGCCGGTAATTTCTTCCTGGTTATTAAACACAGGGTATATATCGAAGGATAAATTCCAAACATCTTCTAATGCCGTCTCTTCGTTTAAAGGCAGGAAGCGTGTCGTTAGATAGTCGGCAGCCTTATTTTCCGCAGCATAGTTTTCCAAGCCCTTTTCGTTAACCTGGTCTTTGGTGACCATACCCAGTAAATGACCCTGTTCGTTGATTAAGGGCAAGCCTGTCACCTTTTTTTCCATCATCAAAGTCATTGCATCCCCGATAGTATGATAATTATAAAGATGTACGGAAAGTCGTGACATCACTTGCCCCACACGCAACAAACTATCCCCCTCCCAACTACTACCTATTTGGTTGGATACCCATTTCGATTTTGGCAACAATCTGATTATGAATGTTGGAAGTTCCTTCCAGGGTTTCAAACTGTTTGGCATCGCGGAGCCATCTACCGCATGGATATTCGGTCGAATAACCAAAGGCCCCGTAGATCTTCATTGCCATGTTTGCCCCGTGAACTGCCGCATTACAACCGGCCAGCTTAGCCATCGAAGTTGCCTGTTGGTTGGGCAATTTGTTATCTTTTAGCCAGGCAGCATGGTAAAGCATATATAAGGCCCCTTCATCTTCGAGCTTCATATCGGCAATCTGCTGCTGGATCATTTGATACGTTCCAATTGGGACACCAAACTGGGTACGTTCCATAGCATATTTACAGGCGCCCTCCAGGCAAGCTGCGGAAAGCGCTACCGAACCGGTTGCACAACCCATGCGCGTGTTGTTCAACATAAACATACAAATCAGGAAACCCTTATTCTTGGGACCTAAGAGGTTTTCCTTCGGAATCACTGCATTCTCAAACACCAGTTCCGAAGTCGGAGCAGGCCACATGCCGACTTTCTTGAGAATTGGAATTCTCGTAACGCCCGGGGTATTGTTGTAGTCAACGATAAAACAGGATAGCCCCTTGGTTCCGCCGCCTTTTTCAGTGGCTGCATAGAGAAGTCCGACATCGCAGGTATGGCCGCTGGAGATCCACATTTTGGAGCCGTTCACCAACCAGTGGTCACCCTTATCTTCGGCAAAAGTTTTCATACTGGCTACATCAGAACCCGTGTTGGCTTCGGTTATCGCAAAACTGCCTACAGCTTTCCCACTTAGAAAGTCAGGGATATACTTTTGCTTTTGTTCCTCAGTACCCCATTCATTAATGGTCATGGCCGGTCCCCAGACGTTGCCGCTGACACTTAGCCTCCAGGAAGTATGCACCTTGGATATTTCATATAAAGCTAGGACGCCTTCCTGCCAACCCATGCCGTTTCCGCCGTACTCTTCCGGTAGGCACCACCCTAACAGGCCCTCATCACCCATTTTGGTCAGGATCTCGCGGCGGTAATAATGATTATCTTCGTCTTCTTCCACATAAGGAGCTATTTCCTTTTCCGCAAACTTGCGGGCCATATCCTGAATCATTTTTTGTTCTTCGGTTAATGCAAAATCCATTTTGTGTACCTCCCCTAAAATAATATTAATCTTTTTGTCCATCTCGCCGGGAATATATACTCGGACAATCCTAGCCCTTGATCGACCTCGGTAAGATCATTTGATGGATCGGGGTGATAGATTTGGGGTTTTGATAATTAGCGCACGTAAAAGCCACACAATATTTTCGTAAATCCGGCAGGGTTACCACCTCATCCACAAACCCTGTCTGAGCGCAGTATACCGGCCTTGATTTATCGTTGTAATCCTTAACCATTTGATTCATTTTTTCAATAGTCGGTCCCAAATCGTGACCGGAGTCTTGTTCCTTAACCAGTCTGCGGGCATAGGAAGCGGCGGCGGCAGTTTCCCCATGCATGACATAAATTTCTGTCAACGGTGTTCCCAGGGTAAAGGCGTTGTTTTCATTGGCTTGAGGACCACCCATAATATAATGAGCAGCAGCGGTTCCTTTTCTCAAGACAATACACATCATCGCAACATCCGTTTTTTCGATTGAATAAATCAGGCTTTGACCCAGAGCGAGCAATTCAGCCCTCTCGGCGATATCTCCGACATCAATACCGGTAGTATCTTGAATCCAGATTATTGGCAAGTTATCCCGACCGCAGAGAGTGACAAATTCGTTTTGCTTGATCAGGCCTTGACGATATTGTTTACCGCCGATCCCCATATAGGCTCCGTTTGCGTACTCCGGATAATTCAGTAATGCTCCTTGTACGTTGCCGATAAATCCAACCGGGAAGCCGTCAATTTTAGCTATCCCTGTGAATACCTCCGGACCGTAACCAGGCCTGTACTCCATAAATTCACTATTATCCGTCAGACGAGCCAATAATTGAATAACATCATAGGCTCTTTTTTGGTTAGCTGCAACGATCATATTTAAATCTTGCACAGGGAACTTCGGTTCGGCAGGTTCAGCCACCCTAAACACTTTGGGGTCGAAGACCGGCATACCCTTCATGTATTCTTTGAGCCCGTCCAAAACGCCCGTTTCGGCATCATAAACTTCCCTAAAGTAAGCGGTCTCATCAAAATGAGTTTCTACCCGTCCCGGGGGTTTTGCGACGAATCCCCGCGTTGCATCAATTAACTGTTGAGCTGATTCCAAGTCAAAATAGCCTTTAGGATTCATCCCGCCCACAATTCCCGCTCCGCCTACTGCAATATTGCAATCCTTATGAGCCAAAAGGATCGTCGGGCTAATTCCCTGGTAACCTCCCCCGGCAGGGTTTGTACCATAAATAGCGTTTAAAACAGGAATCCCCAGACGGTTCAGTTCTGCATGTCTAAAGAAAGTTGTTCCACTCCCCCGCCGATTAGCATAGACTTTCTCTTGCTCCATTAATTTAACCCCACTGCAATTAGTGAGCCAAACTAAAGGAATATTCAGCCTTTTGGCCAAGTCGGTTACTCTTAAAATATTCTCGGATTGACCGGAAATCCAAGCCCCTGCCATGACTTTATTATCAAAAGCAATAATTACTGCCCATTTTCCTTCAATTTTACCCAGACCGTCAATAACCCCAGTAGTACCTTCTTCGTTATCATTCGGGTTAAAAAGAGTATGCAGGGGACACCAGGTACCGGCATCCACCAAGTAATCCAACCTATCCCAAACGGTCATCCAGCCCCTTTTCCTGATTGACTCAGAAGAAGCGCCGGCGTTCTTAATTTTTTCTATTGCAGCATTAATAATATCCTCTTGTTCTTGAATAAATTTTACATTTTCTGCGCCCCGCTTTATTTCTCCGGCACTTAAGGGTTTCCCGATATCGTCCATTTTCTCGAAGTAAGGCCGCAAAGCTGTTTGCTTCCTATCCATTAATGAATATCCCTCCTGTTCGTTCTTATCCTCAACTAAAGTTTCAATCACATAGGCATGTAAACATTTTACGAGGGTAAAGCTATCAATCAAAATATACCAGGTAATGGGTACTTAGGTAACAAAACTTACCCTATGATTTCACCTCCTCACCTGAGAGATTTTCCCTACACCCTTGTAAAGATAAACTGACTATGCGTAAATGCATATTTATTTGTCTTTGCATATTTAAATTAGTCCTTGTACTATTATGTTAATATTTACGCAAAGACATCCATTATAGTTCTCAGGTATGGGATTGTCTCCTGGATTGTCCTGGATTCTCCACTCTCAGTCCTTTGCAATTATGCATATTAAGCATTGTCTGTCCTTACAATATATCATTTATTAACAAATTACAATATACAATACTACTTATGCATCCGTGCAGAAGAATCCTATACAATTGCCTTGTGTACCCACGGTAATATTTTAAGCAACAGAAAAAGAACGCCGGATACCGCACGAGCTGCCTTCCAACGTTCTTTTGAATATACCTCTCTGATTTTATATTCGATCTTTGTCAGATGATAATGCAGATTAGCCCTCCGCTGCCGTCATTGACAATCCGTTGTAAAGTGTCCTGGAGCTTATGCTGGGCATTTTCCGGCATCTTATAGAGTTTATTCTGGATTCCTTCACGAACCAAATTATGCAGGGACTTGCCAAAAATATTCGATTCCCAGAGCTTCTTCGGATCACTTTCAAACTCATCAAGCATATATTTCACAAGTTCTTCGGCTTGCTTTTCGGTGCCGATCAAGGGCGTTATTTCCGTCGTAACATCCGCTCTTATAATATGCAACGATGGCGCACTTGCTTTGAGCTTGATGCCAAAATGTCCCCCTTGTTTCACAAGTTCCGGTTCTTCCAGGAACATTTCTTCAAGTTGGGGCGTGACAACACCATAGCCATTGACCCGAACTTCCTCAATAGCCGCTGAGAGTTTATCCCATTCTTTCTTGGCCGCACTATAGTCTAACACTAAGCGAAGCAGCGTATGATCTCCTTCAATTTCCATCCCGGAAAGATCTTGCAGTACGGTTTTAAAGAGCCCTTCGACAGCGGTGATTTCAACATTGGCTACTCCGGTACCTAAGTTCATTTCTTTAAGGAGAACATCTTGCGCATATTCACATTCCGTCAAGGCATCCAAGGCTTGATCAATATCCCGCAAACGCCGTACCCCTTCGATCGCTTGGCGCACGGTTTCTTCAAAAGCTGCTCGTACCGGATGAGCGGGGTCGAGTTCCTCAACCCATTTTGGCAAGTCAATATTTACTTCAGCTACAGGGAACTCATACAGTACTTCTTCAAGAATCTGGGTGATGTCGTCGTGATTCATTTCCAGACAATTCACTGCAATAACAGGTATCCCGTATTTTTCCTCGAGAGAACGGCTTATTCCCAACGTGTTTTCTGCATAGGGGTGAGTTGTATTTAAGATCACTACATATGGTTTTCCCAACTGGCGGAGTTCAGAAATAACCCGTTCCTCTGCGTCCACATAAGCCTCCCGTGGAATATCCGTAATAGATCCGTCTGTCGTAACCACAATTCCGATCGTGGCATGATCGCTGATGACTTTACGGGTACCCATTTCAGCCGCAGCCTGAAAGGACATAGGTTCGTCACTCCAGGATGTTTTCATCATACGAGGCTCTTCACTGTCTTCTGTCTCGTACCCTGAAGCGCCTTCTACTGTGTATCCTACACAGTCAACCAGACGTACATTCATGTGAATTGAGTCTTTAATAACAATTTCCACGGATTCTGATGGAATAAACTTGGGTTCTGTCGTCGTGATCATTCTTCCAGTCCCACTTTGAGGAAGCTCATCTTTGGCCCGCTCCCGCTCAAAAGCATCTTGAATGTTGGGCAGGACCAGGAGGTCCATGAATCGTTTGATAAAGGCGGACTTTCCTGTGCGAACCGGCCCGACGACACCGAGGTAGATATCGCCCCCTGTACGTTCAGCAATATCTCGAAAAATGTCTACTTTTTCCATTAGTATTTTCCCTCCCTTTTGAGTGCTGTCCCCAATTTGGGGAAGGGCCTCCACCTTATCTCCCCTTCCGCCTCCCAGTAACACGTGGCTTCCCGATAACCGGACTAGCACCTTAAGCAATATAAGTATATTGATCCCTTTGGACAAATATGACATCCCAGGAAAAAACGTAGAAAAGGTTTTTCTCAACCTCTTCTACGTCTATAAAACAAAGTCTCCAAATATGAATTATTTTAACCAGTTCATTTCCACAACTTCTTCAAGTTCATGGCGTTTCCCCCGCATCATCAAATCCGCCACGGCGACTTTCGGATCAGCGCCTTCAAACAACACTTTATATGCTTGTTCTGTAATAGGCATCGAAATATGTTTCTCTTTACTAAGCTGATAGGCAATACGGGCTGCCCTAACCCCTTCCACTACCATGCCAACATCTTTAAGCACCGTCTCTAACGACTTACCCTGCCCGAGGGCGACACCGGCCCGGCGATTCCGGCTATGCTTACTGGTACAAGTAACAATGAGGTCGCCAACTCCCGATAAACCAGTGAAGGTCAATGGATGTCCTCCCATGGCCACTCCTAAGCGTGCAATCTCCGCTAATCCCCTGGTCATTAGCGCCGCTTTGGTGTTGTCCCCAAATCCTAACCCCTCGGCAATCCCGGTGCAAACTGCAATGACATTTTTTAAAGCCCCACCCAGTTCAACCCCGATGAGATCAGGATTAGTATACACTCTAAATTCCGGTGTCATCATCAGGTCTTGAACTGCTTTGGCAGTTCCTACATCTGAGGCAATCACTACAGTTGTTGGCATATTCTGTCCGACCTCTTCTGCATGACTGGGACCGGACAACACAGCAATTGGATTTAGAGGAAGCTCACTGGTCAACACTTCAGAAAGGCGAAGGTGTGATCCTTCTTCCATTCCCTTGGCCGTATTGACCACGATACAACCAGGCTTTAGGTAGTCCTTAACCAAACGGGCAGCTTCTCTGACACTATGAGACGGCACGCTGAAAACAACCAGATCGGCGTTTAAGAGCGCCAGATCCGTTGTCGGGAGAACTCTTGGGGGCAATACAACTCCCGGCAAATAACGTACATTTTCACGCTGTTTGTTCATTAGCCCCATCTGTTCCGTTTGACGACCAATAAGCGCAACCTGATGACCTGCATTCGCTAAGACAACGGCCAAGGCGCTCCCCCAGCTTCCAGCCCCATAAATCGCTGCGTTGGACATATTCTTAATCCTTCTCCTTCTCTTCATCTTTCTGTCGAATGACAATTCGGATCGGAGTACCCTCAAACCCGAAATGTTTGCGCATCTGATTCTCTAAATATCGTTTATAGGAAAAGTGCATCAGTTCCGGGTCATTGACAAAGAAAACGAATGTCGGGGGCTTCACACTCACTTGAGTCAGGTAGCGAACCTTTAAACGCCGCCCTTTATCAGTCGGGGGCGGGTTGAGATGGAGCCATTCTCTCAGTAAGGTGTTCAAGGTAGCTGTCGTCACCCGGGTTGCATTTTGTTCAGCCACAAAATCCACAAGCTCAATAATTTTGCTGACCCGTTGCCCCGTTAAAGCTGAAATAAACATCATTGGTGCATACTGCATAAAACCTAATTCTTCGCGAATAGTCTTTTCGAATTTGTTAATGGTCTTCTCATCCTTTTCAACGAGATCCCATTTGTTGACCACCAAAATAATTGCTTTACCCGCTTCATGGGCATACCCGGCAATCTTTTTGTCCTGTTCCGTAACTCCATCCACGGCATCGATCAGCATGAGGATCACATCCGAGCGATCGACCGCACGCAGAGAACGTACAACACTATATTGCTCCGTTAGTTCATCTATCCGCGCTTTACGACGCATCCCTGCCGTATCAATGAGGACATAGCGCTTCCCGGCTTGTTCAAAGGGAGTATCTATGGCATCCCTGGTTGTTCCCGGAATGTTACTGACTATGACTCTGTTTTTCCCCAGCAGCATATTAACCAAGGACGATTTCCCGACATTTGGCCGGCCAATAACAGAAATACGGATCACATCAGGGTCATACTCTTCTTCGGTATTCTCTGGCAAATTTGAAATCACCAAGTCAAGCAAATCACCGGTATTCAGACCATGCACTGCCGAAATGGGAATTGCTTCTCCTAATCCCAAACTTAAGAAGTCGTAGAGTTGGCCTTCAACTTGTTCAAAATTCTCTACTTTATTCGCCGCGAGTAAGACCGGTTTTCCGGACCGCCGCAAAGTACGAGCAATCAGCTCATCATCCGGCGCAGGAGGTAGTCGGGCATCCACGACAAAAACAACGACATCCGCTTCTTCCATGGCAATTTCCGCCTGTCGGCGCATCTGAGCAGCGATTGGGGTCCCTTCCTCTTTAAATTCGATTCCCCCGGTATCGATCAAGGCAAACTTATGTCCCAGCCACTCCGCATCCCGATAAAGTCGGTCTCTCGTCACTCCAGGTGTATTTTCCACGATGGCCACAAGTCCGCCGGTGATACGATTAAATAACGTTGACTTGCCGACATTCGGGCGTCCCACAATGGCTACAACAGGTTTACTCAAAGCGTTCCACCTCCAAAGAATATCCGATCACATGCTCCAAAAATGAGAGCCCATCATGTTCGACTATACTCGCCCTTCCATTAACCTTTTCTTCCAACCATTGCACGCTCAGATCGTCGAGAAAGATGTCTTCATCGGCCTTAAGCATAACCCGCGGGATTAGAAACTCACCACCCAACAAATCTTCTAATTGATGGGCGACATCCTGAGCCGTAATTAAGCCCGCAGCAGTGACGGATGAACCAAAAAAATCATTGCGGATTGCGTGTACCGTGAGCTGCAAACCACTTACTTGCTCCATTAATCGGTCCCGCCACAATTCAAACAAGCCTTTAGCTGATGTTCCGGTAATCAGATGCACATGCCGTTCGGAGATCGCTTCCGGCAGTTGCCTCCAGCCGACTTCCAGCTCAGTAATAAATTTCCGGACCATTCCCACACCATTTTCTAATTGCGGAAAATCATCATAAACTGAAGCCTCAGGGAACTCTCGTCCGGCCAAAACATAAAATTCATCAGCAAAATAAACAAGATGTCGACCCGTCTGCTCAAGGAAGCGCTTTTGCCACCTCTCCGCCTGATCCAATATTTCGTTCGCTTCAGCCTGCAAGAATCCACGCAGGGGTGTAAGCTGTTCGCGGTAACGGGTTAACCCCACCGGTACTACAGCTATCGATTGTACCGCAGGATAGAGTTCAGCTAACCGTTCGATTGTTTCTGTCAACACGTCTCCGTCGTTCTGAGTCGGGACTAAGACAATCTGAGCATGTACGACAATTCCAGCCTCAGCCAAACGTTTAATTTGTTCCGGCAGCTTTCCCGCCTGCGGATTTTTCATAAGACGAGCACGCACTTCCGGATTCCAGGCGTGGACTGAAATATAAAGCGGACTTAGATGCATTCGAAAAATTCGCTCAAAATCCTGCTCACTCAAATTAGTCAGGGTGATGAAACTCCCCTGGGTCAGCGATAAGCGGTAATCGTCATCTTTAGCATAAAGCGTTGCCCTCATCCCTTTGGGCATTTGCGCAATAAAACAAAACGTACAATTATTTCGACATACCTTAAGCCCCTCAGCGCTTATTGTCTCTACCTCTAACCCTAAGAATTCCCCGGGATCCTTCTCTATGTCAATCTCCCATAGTTCACCGCCTGGCTTTTCAACAAGCAGAGTATATTTTTCTTCTGAGATGCCAAACTGAAAGTCAATGATATCGTTAAGTTCTTCTTCATTCACAGCAAGAACGCGATCTCCGACTTGAATCTCCATTTCTTCAGCAATACTCCCCAGGTCAACCGCTGCAACCACAAGCCCCATAGGCAATATATTCCATCCCCCTGACATTCCTGATCAGGTCATATCTTCCCAGCCTCAATCGTTAACAAGTATACTACAAAACTCGCACACCTACTACAGGAGTTCTTGTTCTTCCGAGGATTCGGAGGCCTTTCCTCCATGCGCAGACAGCAGATGTTCGACGATCTGTGTTTCGCTTTCTTTCTCAGTATAATAAAGCCATGCCAGACGAAGTCCTGCCCAAACTGTAAACAAACCCACACCGAAATTCCAAACAAATGGATCAGGGAAGTCCGCACGCCTCACAATCCCCTCATAAGTAAAACGCCTGAAGACCTGGTTCAAAAGGACGCTCCCCGTGAAAGCGGCGGCCGTTCCCCAATAGGATTTAGCGGTCAACCAAGCGACCAAGACCAGTACAACAGTAAAAACCCAGGAATCATAGGGAATAACCCCGGGTGCATTGACGAGAAAAAGCGTTTCCATGCTTAAGACAAAGCTGGTAAAAAGGAGCGGTGAGATCCGCCGTTCCGTACGCTGCCAAGCCCATCCCCAAAAAACCGGCATGACCGCCAGACGCGCGAAGTGCCAGTGCCAAGGTGTTAGTGAAGGGAAAACCACCTCGCCACATTTTCCTATTAGCCAGGCAATCAGCAGCATCAGAAAAAATCGTCGAGAGGCTTGTTTTTCAGTCCAAGCAGCAAGCGCTAAGAAAAAAATCACCCATTCTCCATAGGGGAAATCCAAATGAACCCCTCCTTAAACGGACACCCTACTCATATTATTCCCGTTTAGGCGGAGTTTACACCGAGACGTTGGGGAGGTTCGTTGCAGTATGGCTTGAGGGAGCTTTTTTACGATAACGGGATATGTTTAAGATCAAACCAAGCTCAATCAACGTAATAACCAGGGAACTCCCCCCATACGAGATCAAGGGTAGGGTAATCCCTGTGACTGGTAATACGCCGGTCACAACTGCCAGGTTAACTGCTGTCTGAATCGCCAACGAGGAGGTCAGTCCAAAGCCTAAGAGCCGTCCAAAGCGGTCCGGGCATTCACGAATCACCTGGTAGGCCCGGGCATATAACGAAATTATGAGGAACAATAAGAACAGGGTACCCATTAAGCCTAGTTCTTCCCCAACAATGGCGAAGATCATGTCCGTATGGTTTGCTGGTAGAAAACCGTATTTTTGCATACTCCGACCCAAGCCAACACCAAACAAGCCACCCGAGCCAAAGGCAATCTCGGCGTTTGTAATCTGGTATCCTGCATCTGAGGCGTATTTCCATGGGTCTAACCAGACAACAATCCGCTTCCATTGATAACCTTGGATAAAATAAAAAAGTGGCGCCCCAAATACTGGGACAGCCGCCATAAACCAGAGCGTCGGAAGTTCCGTCTGAAACAACATCACCGCACTGGTCATTGCTAAAACAAGCGTCGTCCCTAAATCTGGTTGTTTGTAAACGAGGCCCAAAACGAGAATCGAAACTGGAATCAGTATTCCCAGCGGGATGCGCCAATTTTTCCCTCGTTTGACCGGATATCGGTCCAGAATGTGGGCATAAAACAGCGCCAGGGCCAGTTTAGTGATTTCAGAAGGCTGAACATTAATTTCCGCAATTTTGATCCAACGGGCTGAGCCTAAGGCCGCAACCCCTGCGTCCGAAGATATAACCGCAATCAGTAATCCTATACTGATCAGGATGCCAATACCGGCGAACCGACGCCAAAACGCATAAGGTACTTTAATGGCTGCAAGCGCTAGAAGAGAACCAATGAGCGTCCACTTCATTTGTTGGAAAACATAGAAATAGGTGTTTTGCGTAGCGTTAAACCCGCTCACTGCCCCGGCACTCAAGACCATAATCAGGCCAAAGGCTAGGAGTGCAAGTGTTAAAAACAAGATAGGGAAATCAATAGGCAGAGTTGGTTTTAGTTTAGCCATCTTCATCGCTGGGGATTATCTCGCCCAAGACATCACCAATGGTTACCGGTTTGATTTCTGGTTGCGAGGCAATCTCTTCGACATCACTTGCCTGAGCAACGTCTTTAAGCATCTCGCGCATACTTAAACTTAACCGTTTCGCCTCTGGCTTACATTCAATGACCTTAGCTCTAACCTGATCCCCGACCTTCAGCACATCTTCTACTTTATTGACGCGATGATCCGCTAATTGCGATATATGAAGTAACCCATCCACCCCGTCTGCAAGCCCCACAAAGGCGCCAAACGGAACGATGCGCACCACGACTCCTTTGACTATAGAATCAATCGGATATTTTTCGGCCACTCGAACCCAAGGATTTTCTTTAAGCTGTTTAAGCCCTAAGGATAGTTTTCCCGTATCGTGTTCAAATTTTAATACCTGGACTTCCACTACGTCCCCCATTTTCAGGATTTCCGAGGGATGCTTGATCCGGGCGTAGGCCATTTCCGAAATATGAAGCAGTCCATCAAGCCCACCAATATCTACAAATGCGCCGAAATCGGCCATTCGTCGCACAACCCCGGACACAATATCGCCCACTTGGAGAGTATCAAGTAAATGTTTCCGTTTATTCGCCTGCTCTTCTTCCAAAATAATTTTTTGGGAAAGAACCACTTTCCGTTTGGCAGGATCAAATTCAATGATTCGAAGACGAAGGGTTTGATCTAAAAACTGGTTTAGGTCTTCGACATACCCGAGTTGGATCTGTGAGGCAGGAACAAAACCACGTATTCCCACATCAACCAGTAAACCGCCCTTGACAACCTCAACAACTTTTGCCTGAATCTCCTCTTTACTCTCGGCGAATTTTTCCAGTCTTTCCTGTGCTCGTTCTTCATCCGCTTGTCGTTTGGAAAGGACGGTATAGCCTTCTTCATTTTCAACACGAATTACCACTGCGTTAACTTCATCTCCTATGGATAGGAGATCCTCCGCGCGTATTTGGCGGACCCCTTTTTCGTCGACAAATGGGATGACCCCCTCTGATTTCCAACCGATATCCACAAATATCTCATCATTTGTTACTTTAACGACCTTACCAGTCACCCTGGCTCCCAGGTGAACATTTTGAAAACTCTCTAACCAATTGGCCATATCCATTTCATTTTCATTCATTTCGAACATTTTTTGATAAACCTCCTCAATTATCCAATCTGGTGAAGAAGCCCCTGCAGTTAAACCCGCACTTTTAGCTTCTTTAAACCAGTCAACTTCTAATTCCTCCGCTGTTTCGATCAGATATGTTTTCGTGAGTTCCGCACAGATACTCGCTAATTTTTGAGTATTTGCACTGTTGCGCCCACCCACAACTACCATGAACTCAACTGTTTGTGCTAACTCGCGCGCAGCCTTTTGTCGTTCTGCCGTTGCGTTACATATCGTGTTGTGCACGGTAAGGTCTTCCGTATGGAGTTTTAGCTCTTCAACAATCCCTGTAAAACTTTCCGCGAGTTGGGTTGTCTGTGCTAAAACGGCTAGTTGAGGGTAAAACGGCAGTTCTTTGGCTTCCTCGAGTGTTTGAAGGGATAAAGCATGTTTCCCAGCCCAACCCAGAATTCCCTGCACTTCCGGATGAAGTTTGTCTCCCATGACAATCACTTGCTGCCCCCTCTGAGCGGACTCTGCAGCCAGTCGTTGAGCTTTCTGAACAAAAGGGCACGTCGCATCCACCACTTGAATTCCTTTATTTTCAGCCCCCTGATAGACACTGGGCCCTACACCATGGGACCTGATAATCAGGGTTTGTTCCGCTAATACCTCATCCAAGACATTAACAACGTGAATTCCTTGCTCTGCCAGGCGTTTTACAACCTGTTGATTGTGAATAAGTGGTCCGAGGGATACTGCCGATGAAGTTTCCACTGTCCGTTCCGCCATATCCAAGGCCCGTTTAACACCAAAACAAAAACCAGCTTTTGCCGCCAGTTTAACTTTCATTACCAGTGACCTCCATTATAATCGTAAAGAATAGTTCTCTACTGTGTTCTGAAAATCCTGCTATTTTGAAGGAGTTTATATCGATAAATCACTTTCCTTTCGCTAATTAAGATAACGTCATCTTCCAGCCTCCTGCGTCAACGCTACAATTTTAGCAACCATTTCTTCCACACTCAAACCCGTGGTATCAAGAATGACGGCATCTTGGGCTGGCTCCAGCGGAGAAACTACTCGTTGCGTATCCTGTCGATCCCGTTTTCGCATATCCTGAGCGACTTCTTCAAAAAGCACATTTTTTCCCGCTTTCACGAGCTCTATCCAGCGGCGCTTGGCCCGTTCCTGTAGAGATGCGGTTAAGAAGATTTTGAGAGAGGCTTCCGGCAGAACATGTGTGCCTATATCACGCCCATCCATAACTACTCCTCCTCGCTCTGCCTCCCTGCGCTGCAATTCAACCAAACGTTCCCTGACCCCCACATAAGCTGCAACGGTAGAAACTGCGCGGGAAATTTCCGGATTTCTAATCACCTGCGTAACATTCTCCCCATCACACCAGACCGTTCCTTCATCCGAATGATCCAGAACAACCTCTGCTGTTTTAGCAATTCGACTTACGTTTTGTTCGTCTTCTATTTGAATTTGGTTTATCAGGGCTTTATAAGTGATTGCCCGGTACATAGCTCCGGTATCCACATAAAATAGCTTCAACTGCTTTGCTACAAGCTTGGCTACCGTACTTTTCCCAGCGCCTGCAGGACCATCGATGGCAATTTGCAATACCTGTTGTTTTTTTTGCTTCATACTTAAATGCTCCTTCTCTTTAAATCGGTAAGCTTGCTGCTATCAATGTAGCAACTATGTTATTTAGCCCATGTAACGCTATAGCAGGGTAGAGCGATTTATACTTATCATAAAGGTAAACTAAGACCATTCCCAACACAAAACGCGGGAAAAATCCGTAGTTTTGGAAATGAAGCGCAGAAAAAATCATAGCGCTCAACACAGCTGAGATCCATTTTCCGAAGTACGCTTGCAAGCTTCCAAAAATAACCCCCCGAAATAACGTTTCTTCTACCAAGGGAGCTAATACGCCCGCTAAAACCAAATTCAGAATCAAGGAATACCACGTAGCTTGTCCTAATAATTTGGCATAAACATCTGTGTCGGGAGGGGTTAAACCATGCTGATAGAGAAAAATTGCATAACTAATATTTATAATCCAGGTTAAAGCATATAATTTCAAGATCTTTGGCAGTACTTTTTTAAGTGGCATAGAATGCCAACCAAAATCCGCCCATTCCCAGCGCCGGATTCTCTTCATAGTCCAAATCAAAAGTGCCAGGGATAACTGCG
Source organism: Desulfosporosinus sp. (assembly GCA_049302315.1). Taxonomy (GTDB): domain Bacteria; phylum Bacillota; class Desulfitobacteriia; order Desulfitobacteriales; family Desulfitobacteriaceae; genus Desulfosporosinus. The sequence goes on along the minus strand of JBAQLX010000020.1, from coordinate 621 downwards.
TCAGAAAGGCATTAAGATACATTAAAATGCGTTCATGAGGCCAGCGCTCAATTAACCGGAAGGTTCCAAAAGCTAATATAATATAAATGCACACAATCCCGCCCAAAACCATAACCAGATCTACCCAACTCAAGTAACGTTTCTGAAGAAAATTCGATTGTATTTCTTCGTTCATTGACCTACCTCCAAAATAATTTCCTTAAATTCCCGGGATGAATATAGTCAAAAAAAGCCATCCTAAGAACAAAAGAAAGGAGGACTTACCATGTTTTATCATCATAAACACTATCCTGCCCGTGGATTTCTCTTTACACTTAGTTTATTGGCAGCTTTCTTACTCGGTCGAAAATCTGAACAGTATGGCTTGACCATTATATCACGCGGGTGTGGATGTAATCCGGATGGAGACGATAAGCAGGATATAAGGAACGACCCAAACATTTCCCCACAGAGCTAGCCTCAATTACCTCTAATTGATATATTTCTCTAATCCGATTAGCTTAATTCCAGTATAACTTACCTTCACTTCATTTAACATAACCGAAACTCCGAGATTATTCTCGGAGTTTCCTATTTATCCTGGTTAGAGATCCTTTATTTTCTTTACCATGTATGTCACAA
>JBAQLX010000019.1:0-3776 GCA_049302315.1 Desulfosporosinus sp. | reverse complement strand
TAGCGGCGAAGTCGGAGTCTACCCCCACCGAAGCAGAATAAGGTGTACCTCTCCCACTTGTAGAAGTGGGAATCTTACGATTGAATAAAGAGCTCCGCTAATTCTCTTAACAAGTTCTTCATTTAACTCCACAGTTTCCAAACCGGAATTAATACCTAATTTTGGTAGAAGCATTGTGCTGATATCAATGTTACAGACTAAGTTTAAGCCCAAATACTTCTATACGTGCTCTTCCTGGCAATTTTCGGATATGCCTTTGTTTGGACGGACCTAATACAGTCCCCAATCTCTACCCCCCTAGTCTTTCTCCAATCCCTGATAAGGTAGTGAATTAACTAAATTGAAAAAAATATGATCTTTCCATTATTTCCAAATAAATATACAATAACTTCAAATTATTCTTATAATTTTCTTATCCTCACCATAGTGAGGGGATTTTTTTCGTTCAATTCAGGCCATAACCCTCTCTCTTATCTATACAAGTTCAATCAGGTTCAATTTATTGTAGATATCGGATATAATACTATCATCAACGTGCGGGTACTAACCTCATCCTTGTAGAAATAGTAGAGACCTTTGAAATAACAAAACTGGCAAAAGTGAGAGAGGCACTGCAAAAATACAGCAACGAATGGCAGAAGACAGTTTCTCTAATGGATAATGGTGATAAAGAAGGGGCCTATATCTACTTTTCTAACAATAATGTCAAATATCTTTTGCAAGAGACGTAACGATTAATTTTCGCAAAGTACCTTATGATTATGAGGCAACAGCAACGGCAATTGAGGAGTCTGAGTTGCCAAATAAGTTTGCCCAAATAATTCGGACGGGAAAGTATTACTGAATTTAGGATTCCAAAACATTTAACCTAAACTTTGTTCTCAGGGATATTAAATGGTATATTTATTAGGAAATCTAAGGAGTTAGAGGGATGAACCGGAAATACCGTAAAGAGGAAATTTGTTTCGCTCTATTCGAACTTCGCGCCCCGATAAAGGAGGAGTTTTAGGTGGCAACAATATTAGTGGTTGACGACGAAGAACCGATTCAAGAACTTCTCCGATTCAATTTGGAAAAGGAAGGGTACCTTGTAAGGGTCGCGAAGAATGGTCAGGAAGCATTAAAACAGGTAGAAAATGATCAACCCGACCTCCTTGTGCTTGACCTGATGCTCCCAGGCATGGATGGCTTGGAGGTTTGTCGTATACTACGGTCTAATCCACGATTCCAGCAACTTCCCATTATTATGTTAACCGCTAAGGGTGAGGAGATTGACAAAGTTTTAGGACTGGAGCTCGGGGCAGATGATTATATGACCAAACCGTTCAGTCCGCGTGAATTGTTAGCAAGAATTAAAGCTCGTTTGCGCCGTCTGAATTCTCAGGAAGAGGCGGATGCTCAGATTATTATGCGTGGGGAGTTGCGGGTTGACGTAACTGAATTTCGTGTTTACGTACGGGGAGAGGAAACTGAGTTAACACCAAAAGAATTCGAACTTCTCCGCGTTTTGATTGCTCACCCAGGGAAGGTATATTCTCGGGACGAGTTGTTGGAACGAATTTGGGGGTATGAATATAACGGGGATACTCGAACGGTTGACGTTCATGTACGTCACCTGCGTTTGAAAGTGGAAAGGGATCCTTCCAATCCCGAATATATTGAGACTCTGCGCGGGATTGGCTACCGCTTTAAAGGATGAGACGACGATGAGTATTAAATGGCAATTAACGGGACTTTTTATTGTGCTGACTGGGCTTTCTCTTCTTTTATTTTGGGTTGGAGAGAGCGTGAGAATAGCCGCTAACCTGCAAAGAATTGATTATGTAAGTACATTTTTAGCTGTGCTTCTGCCCGCAGGGGTTATTTACTTTTACACCAGCCAATTATCTCGGCGGATGGAGAAACTACACTTGGCGACTCAAAGGATTGCCAAGGGAGATTTTGGGTATCTTGATTTGTCGGATTCGACCGATGAAATTGGGCAATTTACAACGGAACTAAATAGTCTTTCCCGTCACGTAGAAATGATTGTTCAAAATGGAACACAGGAAGCTCAAAGAATAGAGACTATTTTAGCGGGAATGCAAGAAGGCGTAGTGGCTGTGGATCACCTGGGACGGGTTGTTTTGGTGAATTCAGCAGCTGAGAGGATTTTTCAACGCCAAGGAATAAATAGAGAATTGAAATATCTGTTGGAGTTGACTTATGATTCGGAATTGGAGCATTTAGTCCGCAAGGTGCTTTCAGGCCAGCAACCTTCAGCTATGCGGGAAACCCATATTGCCCAAAGAACGGTTCAAAGCAAAATCAACCCCTATTTTAGTGGGCAGGGTCAGATAGGCGGTGCGGTCATCGTAATTCACGATGTAACTGAGCTTCGGCGCCTGGAACAAATGCGAACAGAATTTGTCGCCAATGTATCTCATGAGTTAAGAACTCCGCTGACTTCTATTAAAGGGTTTGTCGAAACACTACTGGATGGAGCGGCGGAAGACCCCGCCTTACGCGATCGTTTTATGAAGATTATCCAGGCTGAAACCTTGCGCTTGCAACGCCTGATTGAAGACCTGCTTACTTTAGCTAATTCTGAAGGACGGGATAATCGCCCTAGAATAAGTTCCGGGAAGGGGAGTTATGTTCAAAAGGCTTATGAAACAATAAAACCGCTCATTCTTAGTTTTGCTCAGACCAAAGGAATTATGGTAGAGGTAGATCTCCCGGAAACTCTGCCGCCGCTGTTAATTGGAGAAGATCTGCTGAGTCAGCTTCTCCTAAACCTGTTGGAGAATGCGGTTAAATACACGTCAAAGGGGCGTGTTTGGCTGCATGCACGTGTAGGACATGAATATATTCACTTGGAATTTGGAGATACGGGCTGTGGCATACCAGAAGAGATGCTGCCACGGATTTTTGAGCGTTTCTATCGAGTGGAGAAGGCCCGTTCACGAGAACAAGGGGGAACCGGCCTGGGACTTAGTATCGTCAAACACATTCTGGAAGAGATAGGTGGTACAATTAGTGTTACTTCTCAGCTGGGGGTGGGGACTGTTTTTACATGTGATTTGCCACGAGCCAAATCGTAGTTCGCAGTTCATAAATTATGCAGGGGTACGTCCCCGAGCGTATGTCACCTGCACCCCTGTAAAATAGATAATATATTTGAACAACTGTTTTGAAGGTGGTATGATTTGAAAAAGTACGTTTCGCCCAATCCACTTAAACAACTATGAGAGAAGGATTATTTAAGAGGTGCATTTAATGTGGAGAATGACAAATTCCAAGAGTTTATAGCCGATCAGTTTGCTAAAATGTTAAAAGAGTTCTAAAAAGTAAAGGACCAGGTTTCACGAGTTGAGGACCGTGTTTCAAATGTTGAGGACCGTGTTTCAAGAGTAGAGAGCATCCAACTGCGTATGGAAAATGATCTCAATGCCAAGGTGCTGCATGAGTTCGTCAAAACTCAAAGGGATACAAACAAAGTTGTTGTTGAAAGGCTGGATCGGATTGAGAAAAAAGTGGAAAAGCTGCAACTTGAAACAGCCCACGTTCGGAAGGTGAAGTGATTTACGCAGAACGGCTGACCGTCCATAGGATTCATTAAATTAAGAGAGTCTTTCACTCCTATTACGTGTGAAAGACTCTCCTTTAGTTATAGAGGAGGGTTAGTGAACGGAAACCTGGGGCTCGCCCTTAAATGACCTTATGTCTCGAATTGCCCTTTGCACTTCTTCACCAAGTCCTTCAATGGCAATAGTAACCGCACCTTCCGAGCCATC
>JBAQLX010000018.1:0-1991 GCA_049302315.1 Desulfosporosinus sp. | reverse complement strand
TCTCTCTTCAGTTCTTCTATTTTATTAGAGATTGTAGGTGGAGACACTCCCATTGCTTCCGCGATGTCTTTCCTGGACATGCCTGTGGAGATGTAGTCTATGAGGAGTTCTTTATCTAATGTCTTAGTCATCTTCACCAGTCCTACTCATACCAACTCCAGCAACTATGCTAAGTGGAACTATCTTATTTCTTATATTAAGCAAAGCAGAGTTGGGTTTTCTAATAACAGTCTGCATTTTGTTTCTAAAGAATATGTCTGGAAACTCTACAGCATTGTAATCTTCAACTGCTTTATCTAATAAAGATGGAATCTTGCCTATTTTATTTCTAAGATAGTCTGGAGTATAACCCCACTTATTTATATACCTATCCATAGCTAAAGATGGAATGTTTGCTTTACTTCCAGTTTCTTTAAGAAGATCTTTCCATTCATCAACCGAGTAGGACTTAAACTTAGCATCAGGTAGCAGTTTAGCTTCAGCAAGTGCGTAATTAGGATTACTTCGAGCATACTCATGCAATCGTTGTACTGATCTTTCTGAGTTTCCAAAGGAACTAAATGGTTCTATTAGCGGCATTATATCTTCTTTATTTCGAGCAAAGTATATGCCTGGAATATCAGAAGGATTAGTTTTCAAAGACGGTGTAAACCCTTGCATTAGCCTATTAGCACTTCTCTCAAGCCTAAACAGAGAAGGAACGCCTTTCTGCACAAGTGCTTTCCATATTTCAGATGTTACGGACATAAGCGTACCTATGTTATTTAGTCCTATGGTTTTCATCACCATATCACAAAAATTCTAAGATTCATAGCTTTTTTGCGCCTGTGTAAAATATATTTCATAGATAGGAAATTTATTTTCAATGCTTGCATTGTCTAAGCAACTCTTTTGAAAAAACTGCATGTGGACTGAGGAGCCGGTCTTTCTCCATGATCAAGGTGCCGTTGGTGCTCGACGGGGTGGGTCATCCTGCCATAGGAAATCATTTCAAATGGAGGCACAAAAGAATTGATTGACATTCATCCCGTTTCGTGCGATGATAGGGCCAACATCATGGATAAGACCTGACCCACAAGGCAGGCGCATGAAAGGGAGGACACAATGGAAGAGAACAAAAAGAAGAAGACGCGGTTTGACTATTCCCTCATTAACCTCATTAAAAAGGATGACGTCACCACGTTCAATGGTATGGGCATCACTAATTTAACACAACCTTGCCGTGATTATCTCGCAAACTACGGGCTCTTTGTCGTGTTAACCAGAACCCTTGCCGGACATGAGTCCGACAGCATTGCCGAAAAGAAAGCCCTCGTTGCGGACGCCTTCAAATGGTTCACGGATGAGATGCCCAAAAGGGAGAAGAAAACCCTCACGGCGGAGGAGAAGGCAGCTAAAGCAAAGGAAGCTGCAATAGCGACCATGCGAGCCGCGGTTGAGAAGGGCACAGCTGCGGAGAAGAAGATGGTTGAATCCATTATCGCCAAGATGTAAACCAAACTGGCCGGGAAGTGACTAACCGGCCATCTTTTCTGAAAGGAGAAATACAATGAAATACATTGATAAAAATCTGCAGGATATATTTGATGATCTTCGATACGACCTAAACGGACTAAGTGACAAAGAAATGGACATTGTAATCTATGGGATGAACAGATGTTTTGAAAGAGGACTTGCAATAGAAGCTCGAAAACATGATAAATAAGATTACTGAAAACAGGGATCAGAAATGGTCCCTGTTTTTATTTAATCAATGTAAATAAATTGCATTGCTGAAGTGAATTAAAGCAATTACACAATTACGCAATTACAATAAATTAATGAATTACATAGGATTACGCTATTACGCAGTTACATATTCTTTGATATCCTTATGCTGTAATTTGGGATTATGCCGTAATTCTATGAAATCGTGTAATTGTGTAATTGTTGTAATTGCTGTAATATTGTAATACTGTAATTAATATTTTCTAAGTAAAAAAAAAAAAAAA
>JBAQLX010000017.1:0-1685 GCA_049302315.1 Desulfosporosinus sp. | reverse complement strand
CGTTTGCAGCCTTTGCAGGAATATAACCTGAACGTCGACAAGACGGCCTTGGTGGTCGGAGGAGGCCTGGCCGGCATGACCAGCGCTCTCAGTGTGGCCCACCAGGGGCATGAGGTTTACCTTGTGGAGAAGGAAAGAGACTTGGGGGGAATGGCGCGCCGAATCCGTTATACCCTGGAAGGACTGGATGTCCAGGAGTATTTGCAGGATCTTATCCGCCAAGTTAATCAGCATCCCTCAATCCATGTGTATACTGAGGCTGCCATCACCGAGACGGGTGGTTATATAGGAAATTTCGTGACCAAGATCAAGTCTCCGGGCAGGATCGCCGAGATTAAACATGGGGCGACCATTCTCGCTACAGGCGCTGAAGTCTATCAACCCACGGAGTACCTTTATGGCGAAGATGAGCGGGTAATGACTAACCTGGAGTTAGAGGAAAAGATCGCCGATGGCGATGAAAGGCTGCTTGATTCCCGGAGTCTGGTGATGATCCAATGCGTAGGTTGCAGAAATGAAGAGCGGAACTACTGCAGTCGGATATGTTGCAGCGAGTCGGTCAAGAACGCCCTGAAACTAAAAGAGCTCAAGCCCGAGATGGATATCTATATTCTGTTTAGGGATATGAGGATGTATGGCTTAAGAGAAGATTATTATCGTGAAGCAGCCAGTAAGAACGTAAGGTTTATCCGTTTTGAGGAGAACGATCAACCTCAGGTAGCCCAAGCGGTTGATGAGGAGGGTCGCTCTGTCTTAAGGGTTAGCGTGACCGATTTCGTTTTAGGTAAGAAGCTGGAGATAGATGCGGATACACTCGCCTTGGCTGCCGCCGTTATACCATCGGCGGGAAGTCAGGAAGCGGTCAAGTTATTCAAGGTAACTACCAATCAGGATGGTTTCTTCAAAGAGGCTCATGTCAAACTAAGGCCGGTGGAGTTTACGATCGATGGTATTTATCTTTGCGGCATAGCCCACTATCCCAAGCAAATATCAGAAACAATCAGCCAGGCTTATGGAGCCGCAGGCCGGGTCATAACGCTTCTCTCGCATGATTCAGTTGTTGCCTCCGGCGCTGTTGCCGAAGTGAATGAGAATAGCTGTATTTCGTGTGGGGCATGTATTACGGCGTGTACGTACGGCGCCATTGAGTTTATTATGACACCGCAAGGCAGAAAGGCCGGGGTTAATCCTGCCCTCTGTAAGGGAGACGGTTTCTGTAACACCGTGTGCCCGACAGGGGCTATTCAACTGAAGCACTTTACTGATGAACAGATGTTAAGCCAAATCGATGCAGCGGTTGCCGGCTTGTAGAGGTTCAATAGGCGGAAAGATGGGATTACGAAATAAGGCGGTGAGAGACGAATGAGTGCTGAACTTAAATTTAAACCTAAAATATTATGTTTTGTATGTCAATCGTGAGCATACGGGGCTGCAGACCTGGCTGGCGTGTCCAGAATACAGTATACAACTGAGAGCAGGGCTATTCGCGTCATGTGTACCGGTAGGGTTGATATGTCATTTGTCCTAAGGGCTTTTTCCAAGGGAATAGATGGAGTGTTTGTTGGCGGTTGTCAATTCAATGATTGCAGCTATGGTACCCAAGGGAATTATCATGCACTGAACATGGTCCTGCTCTGTAAGAAAATAATGGAGCATATTGGGCTGAACCCCGGCAGACTAAGGCT
>JBAQLX010000016.1:0-7014 GCA_049302315.1 Desulfosporosinus sp. | reverse complement strand
GGAGCGCTTGGGGCAGCTATTATTGCATACCATCTTTAATAATAGAGGTGGGACTTCTTTCGATAGATCAAAATATTGAGTAAACTGGCGTAAGAATCTAATATAGGACTCAAGAACGATATATATTAATAAATATGGACTATTTTGCACAGTGACAAACGGCAAATTATTAGGTATCATTCAGATATCGTTTAGTGATAAAGGTTCGGCAATGGAGCCGTCAAGATGTCGGAGAGATATCTGGCGGGTTTTTTATTGTTAGACAATTTCATAACCGGGCGCCAAATCATAGATGATTTGGAGCGGAAAAGTGTTTTAGAGAGCCCTTAATTTACAGATTTAAGGGCTCTCTTTGTTTTTTCCTTTATACCAATCAAGGGAGGGAGGCGATGCGATGGAGTCTTATGGAAGGAGTGATGCTTCAATAAATATGGTATAACGCAGAAACCAAAACCAGATCCAAAATTAAATTTATCCAAACAGAGGGAGGAGAATAATCTAATGAAAAGTAATTTATACAAAGGACTTTTAACAAAAGCAACATTGATCGGAGTAATTACACTTATCCTCATGGCCATCCCTGTAGTAGTCTTGGCGGATGAACCTACCGCCCAAAGCAATGCGGTGGCTATTGACACAGTTTGGGTCTTAGTCACTGGTTTTCTGGTTTTCTTTATGCAAGCAGGTTTTGCCATGGTGGAAACGGGATTTACCCGGGCCAAAAACGCTGGCAACATTATTATGAAGAACTTAATGGATTTTGCGGCAGGTTCTTTAATTTACTGGGCTGTAGGCTTTGCAATTATGTTCGGTGTAGATAAAGCAGGACTGTTCGGCACCACCGGTTTTGGAGCTACGGGAACTTTCGAACATTTGGGTTTATCCATTCCTATATGGGCGTTTCTGCTTTTTCAAACTGTCTTTGCGGCAACTGCAGCAACAATTGTTTCAGGAGCTATGGCTGAGAGAACAAAATTTGCTTCTTACATCATTTATAGTATTGTGGTTAGCGCATTGATTTATCCAGTAGTCGGTCACTGGATCTGGGGCGGCGGCTGGTTAGCAGAACGCGGTATGATAGATTTTGCAGGGTCCACTGTTGTACACTCCGTCGGCGGTTGGGCAGCTCTCATCGGTGCCTTACTGCTCGGACCGCGCATTGGCAAGTACGATGCTAACGGCAAGTCAAACCCTATCCCCGGTCATAATATTACCCTTGGGGCTCTGGGTGTTTTCATTCTCTGGTTTGGTTGGTTCGGTTTTAACCCTGGCAGTACCTTATCCGGCACCACTCCTGATATCGGTAAGATTGCTGTAAATACTAACTTGGCTGCGGCTGCCGGCGCAACTGTGACTATGCTCGTTACCTGGCTGAAATATAAAAAGCCGGATGTATCTCTTACCTTGAACGGCGCTTTGGCAGGGCTGGTGGCTATCACTGCCGGTTGTAACGCGACCAATGCGGTCGGATCGGTTATAATTGGTGCTGGAGCCGGAATCCTGGTTGTCCTCTCTGTTATGTTTATTGACAATGTGCTCAAAATTGACGACCCCGTCGGCGCTATTTCTGTCCACGGTGTCTGCGGTGCTTATGGAACTGCCATGGTTGGCTTCTTGGCGGTAGACGGCGGATTGTTCTATAGTGGCGGAACATCCTTGCTGATAACCCAGCTCATTGGCATAGTATCAGTTTTTGTCTGGACAGCAGTTACCGCCCTCATCCTGTTCGGGATCCTTAAAGCAACTATTGGTCTCCGGGTAAGCAAGGAAGAAGAAGAGATCGGGCTGGATATTGGAGAACATGGTATGGAGGCCTATCCCGGATTTGAAATGAAAGGAGCTGCTATCAATTAAACCTATTTCGATTAATAAGTTTCTTAAAATATTGAAAAAACCATAGCTATGGATGAAAGGGGAATTTCCTATGAAAAAGATTGAAGCAATTATCAGACCAGGTAAGTTGGATGAAATCAAGGATGCTTTGGCGGTTGCGGGAATCTTGGGTATTACTGTCACTCAAGTCCTCGGTTTTGGTCGGCAAAAAGGATATACCCAAATGTATCGAGGGCATGAGGTCACTTCGCATTTGTTGCCTAAAACCAAACTGGAAATCGTAACTGCTGATGAGAAAGTGGAAGAGATTATTGAGATTATTATCAAAAATGCGCGTACCAGTCAGGTTGGAGATGGTAAAATATTTGTCCATAACGTGGATAAAGTGGTACGTATCCGCACCGGCGAGGAGGGTGAACAAGCCGTCTAGAGTAGGGTATAGGAATGGATTGGAAGCGTAACTTTATAATCGGGCGCCAAATCATAGCTGATTTGGAGCGGAAAAGTGTTATAGAGGGCCCTTAATTATACCAAATTAAGGGCTCTCTTTGTCTTTCTTGAGCTAGGTTTTCAATAAATTAAGGGAGGATGAACTCTATGAAAATGATTAGAGCAATTGTGCGACCCGATAAAACGGAGATTGTGGCTGAGGCCTTGGCACAGGCGGGAATGCCGTCGCTGACAAAAATGCACGTCTTTGGGCGGGGGAGAACAAAGGGAATTCGGATCGGGGATGTGGTTTATGATGAATTTCCCAAGACGCTGCTTATTTTAGTTATTGAAGATGAAAGGTTGGATGAAGCTATTTCGATTATTCTCGAAAGCGCTAAAACCGGAACCATGGGTGATGGCAAGCTCTTTGTGACAGAAGTCGAAGAAGTTTATACCATAAGTAATGGGACAAAGGGGTTGTAGAGATGAAGGAAATAATGACGGTGATTCGACGCCATCAGGTACCCGCCACCAAGAAGGCTTTTGAAGATGCCGGCTTTCCTGCTTTGACAATTCAAAGTGTGGAGGGCCGCGGCAAACAAGGCGGAATCGGAGGCTGGGCAACTGAAATCGACCCGGAATTAAATGCCATGTTGAGTAAAGAACTGGCGGATGATACCAGATTCACCTGGATTCCGAAAAGGATGTTAACGATTGTGGTGCAGAATGAGCAAGTCGCGCAAGCGGTTGAGGTGATTATCAAAGCGAATCAGACAGGGCACAGGGGTGACGGTAAAATCTTTGTCCTACCCATAAAAGAGGTTGTTCGCGTTCGTACAGGCGAAACCGGAGCTTCAGCAGTTATTTAACTTCAGTTAAGTTTGAGGTTGATTGAAAGGAGAGGTAGTTACATGAGGCAAATCGCAATCTATGGCAAAGGCGGCATCGGAAAATCGACGACGACCCAAAACACGGTCGTCGCTCTGGCCGAAATGGGGAAGAAAGTTACGATTGTTGGCTGTGACCCTAAAGCAGATGCCACGCGTTTGATTCTGCATAGTAAAGCTCAAACGACCGTAATGGACTTAGCCCGCGAAAGAGGAACTGTTGAAGATTTAGAGTTGCATGAGGTTTTAGTGGAAGGGTATTTGGGGGTTCGTTGTGCAGAATCCGGGGGTCCGGAACCGGGGGTTGGGTGTGCAGGGAGAGGGGTTATTACAGCGATCAACTATTTGGAAGAAAACGGGGCGTATACAGAGGAAACAGATTATGTCTTCTACGATGTCCTGGGAGACGTGGTTTGCGGAGGATTTGCAATGCCGATTCGCGAGAATAAGGCCAAGGAAATCTACATTGTAACTTCTGGTGAGATGATGGCCATGTATGCAGCCAATAATATCTCAAGAGGAATCTTAAAATACGCGACGACTGGAACTGTACGTCTGGCTGGTTTGATTTGCAACAGCCGTAAAACAGACAAGGAACTTGAATTAATTGAAGCCTTGGCTAAAGGATTAAATACTCAAATGATTCACTTCATCCCCAGGGATAACGAAGTGCAACGGGCTGAAGTGCGTAAAATGACCGTTATTGAATATAATCCCACCCATATTCAGGCAGATGAGTACCGAGCCTTGGCTAGAAAGATCGAGAATAACACCATGATGACTATCCCAACGCCGCTTTCCATGGATGCCTTGGAAGCCTTAATGATGGAATTTGGTATTCTGGAAATGTAATTATTTAGTTGCAGAGCGTAAGAAAGAATATTATTAACAGGTGGGAGGACAGCGTTATGAACATCAAGGAGACAAAGGATTTCAGGAAACAAGTCATGGAAGAAGTTCTCGAGATTTATCCGGCAAAGGCCCAGAAGAATCGGAGACAACATTTGGCGGTCAAAGATGATCAGTGTGTCGGATGCGCAGTCAAATCGAATGCTAAAACAGTCCCAGGTATTATGACCGCGCGGGGGTGTGCCTACGCAGGGGCCAAAGGGGTTGTTTGGGGTCCGGTCAAGGATGTGGTGCATATTTCCCATGGACCAGTCGGGTGTGGGTATTATTCTTGGGGTAACCGCCGGAACTTAGCGGATGGCGAAGTCGGTGTAGACAATTTTGTACCCTTTCTATTTACCTCGGATTTTCAGGAAAACGATATCATTTATGGTGCGGACAAAAAGCTGGAGAAAATAATTCACGAGGCTGTTGGGCTTTTCCCGAATGCTAAAGGGGTTTCCATTCTTTCAGAATGCCCGGTTGGACTGATTGGAGATGATATTGAAAGTGTCGCTCGCCGCGTGAGCCTGGAACTTGAACTTCCGATCATCCCGGTCCGGTGCGAAGGATTTAGGGGAATAAGCCAGTCCCTTGGTCATCATATAGCCAATGATGCTATCCGGGATCATCTTTTAGGTAAAGGGCCCGGTCGCGAAGTAGGACCGTACGACATTGGAATTATCGGCGATTATAATATTGCCGGAGACGCTTGGGCCAGTAAAAAACTTCTCGAAGAAATCGGTTTAAACGTCGTCAATATTTGGACTGGTGACTCAACGGTAAAAATGCTGCAAAATGGACATCTTGTCAAGCTTATTGTATTGCACTGTTCCAGAAGTATGAATTACATCGTTACAGAAATGGGAAAAACTTACGGAATTCCTTGGTTGGAATTCAACTTCTTCGGGCCCACGAATATCAAAAAATCTCTCTTGAAGATTGCGGCTCAATTTGATGAAAGCATCATGGAAAAAGTAAACAAAGTAATCGAGAAATATGAAGTACAGATGGCGAAGGTGATTGAGTTCTACCGACCGCGCCTGGAAGGAAAGAAAGTGATGCTTTATGTTGGCGGTCTTCGTCCCAGACACATGATCGGGGCTTATAAGGATTTGGGTATGGAGGTGATCGGGACGGGCTACGAATTTGCTCACAGTGAAGATTACGAGAAAACCATTCCTGATTTACAAGAGGGAACGTTAATCTATGATGATGTCTCCGCTTATGAACTGGAAGAGTTTGTAAATAAACTAAAACCGGATTTAGTTGGCTCGGGGATCAAAGAAAAATATGTCTTTGAAAAAATGGGTCTGCCCTTTCGTCAAATGCATTCCTGGGATTATTCCGGTCCGTATCAAGCATACGAAGGATTCCCAATTTTTGCTCGGGATATGGAGATGGCCATTAACAGCCCTACCTGGAAATTAATCGCCCCACCTTGGAAGAAATAAATTGGACAGAAAGGATGTCGCATATGATGGCTGGTACGAAAGCTGGTACGAAGGCCGATACGAAAGCTGGTACGAAGGCAACCAAGAGTTGGCTGAATTCGTCAGACTACCGGGAAAAGAATTTCGCCCGTGAAAAATTAGTCATCAATCCGGCCAAAGCTTGCCAACCTCTTGGAGCCTTGCTTTGTGGCTTAGGGATCGAAGGGTGCTTACCGTTTACCCATGGCTCTCAAGGCTGCACTGCTTATTTTCGCAATACGTTGACCCGTCATTACAGAGAACCCATAGCAGCCGTCTCGGATTCGATGACCGAGGATTCTGCGGTCTTTGGCGGGCAAACAAATCTTATCGAAGGCTTAAAGAACGCTTATACGGTTTACAAACCAAGCGTGATCGCAGTTTTTACGAGCTGTATGGCTGAAGTCATTGGGGACGATATTAACTCTTATGTAGATAATGCCAGGAAACAAGGAGCGGTTCCCCAGGATTTTCCGGTTGCCCTGGCCAACACGCCGAGTTTTAAGGGGTCTCATATAACGGGGTATGACACTATGCTTAAAGGCCTGATCGAATGCCTGGCTACGCCTCGGCAGGATGATAAAATCAATGACAGACTCTATGTTGTCCCAGGCTTTGACACGTATCCAGGGAATCTTCGTGAGTATAAACGACTTCTCAAAGTTATGGATACACCTTATACCCTCTTGCCCGACTATAGTGATGTTGTGGATGCTCCTAATTTAGGCGCCTTCGAAATGTACCCGGGAGGAACACCCATTATAGAAATGAATAATGCTTTAAACGCTGCGAGTTTTTTATTCCTTCAGAATTACTCAACTCCAACAACCAGTAAATATCTGGCCGGTAAGGCAGTTCCCGTTGAAACGATTTCCATGCCCATCGGGATTGCGGGCACAGACAAATTCATTGAGTCCGTAGCCAAATTCACAGGTAAGGATGTTCCCGAGGAAATAACTGTTGAACGGGGACGGGCCGTTGATGCTATGACGGATGCTTATCAATATATTCATGGCAAGAGATTTGCGCTCTATGGCGACCCGGATCTTCTCATCGGGCTTGTCGGTTTTTTACTCGAAATGGGAGGACTTCCTATCCATATCGTTTGCACAAATTCCACCCCTTTATTTAAAAAAGCCATGGAAAGTTTACTGGCGTCAAGCCCTTACGGCCAAGAAGCTAAACTTTATGCGGGTAAAGACCTCTGGCATCTCCGTTCCCTTGTGGTTACAGAACCGGTCGATATGTTAATCGGCGACTCCCATGGCAAGTGGGTTGCCCGGGACGCTAGTATCCCGCTGGTCAGAATCGGTTTCCCTATCACGGATCGGGTGAATCTTCATCGTTCTCCGATCATCGGGTATAGCGGAGTAATTAACTTAATTACCATGCTTGTTAATACGTTTCTGGAGGAAGTCGACAGGAACTCCCCGGAGGCCTACTTTGAAATGATGCGTTAGAGAACTCGTTCAGCTAAAGCTGAACATCGAGACTTCGGTGAC
>JBAQLX010000015.1:0-4443 GCA_049302315.1 Desulfosporosinus sp. | reverse complement strand
GATTAAATGAAGATGCGGCTGATGTATGGCAACTTTGTAACGGAAATAGAAGTATACATGAAATTATAAGCCTTCTTGAAAATAGCTATGAGAAAGAAGAACTGACGTCGCGGTTAGAAGAACTATTATCATTTTTTATAGACAATAATATTTTGCTTGATGCCAGTAAAAACAGAATAGAGTAGAAAATATGATTACATTGCTTGGTCTGCATGATAAATGTCCAGTTTTATTGGCTGAAATTATAAAATGGATAACTTCATCAACTCGGCACGCAAGAAGAGTTAATGTATACAATCTGGCGCGTAAATATCAAATGAACATTGTTGATTTACGCCTGATTTTGGATCCCTTTGTGAAGGGTGGTTTAATACATTTTGTTGGCGCCGGTAAGAAATATTTTAATAAGATTGAAGTAGATGATAAATTAGAACTTTTTTGGCGAGAGTGGGTTTTACCGGCGCTAGCTCCGTGTTCATTTGATTATGACTTAAATAAGATGTATCAAAGGACATTACATGATATATTAGGTGATAATATACTCAAACCTTACTGTAAGGGGATGACCCGTAAACCTAAAGATCAGGTAGTCTTGTGTTTGTTTAATGAGATATTTAAATCAAAGGAAACATTTGTATTATATCAAAATCGCTGTATGGAGACTTTAACTACTTCGCAACTGGAAATTTTAAAGATAGTTAGTAAAAATCCTGTGGATTTGAACAAACTAATAGAATTGTGTGATTGCGACGAAGAACAATTAATTGAAGCAATTACAATATTGCGTGAAAAATTGTTAATCAGAGTTATTTGGCTAGAAGAAGATGACATTATGAGATGGAAATTAATGCCTTTTAGCTATGAGCAATTCGTTGTGCACATTCCATGTCATGAACATAAGAATATTAATATCATTGATAATAGTATGTATAGAATGTTAGAATTGTATAAAGATGACAATCATAAATTGTCCAATGGAAAAGAAACCCTGCTGTTATGGGAATACTATTTTATAAGCATGGAAAAAGAATGGACTTGTTCCTATAATGCTGGTTTTTGTTTTTTCAAGCACTTTATGGAGTTTTGGTATACTATTTTTGATAAGAACCTAACTAACTACGAGAATATTGATACTATTACAAGTGGCCTTTTTATAGACAATTACAAAAAAATACATGTTCTAGTTTTACTGGACAGCTTAAAACAGTATTTAAAATTTGCTATTAAGTGGGGATTACTCTACAAGAACGATAAGGGAATAATGATGACAACTCTAGGGGTTACTTATGTTAATGGAATGGATTCTCAAGCAAGAATGATTTGGGGTAGAAATACGAATCAACTTACAATAGTATTAAGTGTAGATCATAAGTGGTTTGTTTCCGGTTGGCTTGATCTTATTGCCCAAAAAACAGATGACGGGAATTATTTAATTAACCCGGAGATCTTAAGAGTAAGACAGATAACAAGGCATCAATTGCTATTTATTCTTGGCAGTATGTTTCAATTATCATCGCGGCAGAAAGAACGAATTACAACTTGGATAAGTTGATTTGCAAGGTGATTGTGTGAAAGTTATTTTAATTCATCCTCCATTCGTTGATCCTTCTATGCCAGCTCTTGGGCTTGCATACCTATCCAATGCATTGGAAAGAGCATCAATTGACCATCGTGTTGTGGATGCAAATCTCGAGTTTTGGCAGATGAGTGTTTTTAATAATGAAATATATCCCTGGTCTCAACAGCAAGATGATTCTCCAGAAATGGCGTATCAATATATTGGAGAGACTTTGGCGAGTATTCTTAATGATATTAATAATACATATTCCGATTACTTTTTTTCATTGGATAGATGTACAATTCCCAATGGGTGGAATGACTTATATAATATTAAAGATATCTCAATGGATATGAACAATCCTTTTAATAGATGGTATGTTGATACCGAATTCCACACGAGAATATGTCAAGATCGGCCCAATGTGATAGGAATATCTGTTATATTTGAAGCTCAACTGCTTCCGGCGATATGTCTGGCTCGCTTGCTAAAGGCTTGTTGTCCTAGTGTGACAATCATATTAGGCGGCGCGTTGTTTTCAACTTTTCAAGAATATATTAGTGAAGATACTCCCTTTTGGGATATAGTGGATGGTATTATTATAGGACCAGGCGAGACAGCGCTAACGGGGTTAGTACAAGATAACGGCAGGTGGAGACCCGCTAAGAATGTTAAAATATTTCAGTCGGGCAGCTGGTTGGCGGATTATTCCAAAGTGCTGGATAACCTGGAAGGTTTTCCTAACTTTGACTGTTTTCCATTGAAAGATTATTGGGCACCTGGATTAGTTGTGCCATTTAGAGTACTACCAAGTTGTTCTTGGAATAAGTGCACCTTTTGTGCCGATGGACGATATGCGATGGGGCGCAAATTTAGTGAGACACTTAGGGAGCGAATAAAAAATTTGAGCAGTTTGCTTGATAAGCATAATGCTCGCGGCGTCTATTTCGTTGATGCTGAACTTACTCCTAAAGTGATACAAACAATAATGGATACATTCTCGTCTGGTCAGGTAGCGTGGGGCGGTAATGCCAGGATTACATCATATCTATGCCAATCAAAAAATACCACGAAAATGTATCAAAGCGGATGCAGGCTTATACGTTTGGGGCTTGAAAGCGGATCCCCCAATACTTTAGAACGTATGAACAAGGGAATAGACTTGGATTTAGCGTCAAAAACTATTATAAACCTGGGAAAAGCCAGAATAGCTACTCACGTATATTTAATGAAGGGATTCCCGTTTGAAACAGAAATTGAATGGCAGCAGACAATTGACTTTATCAAATACCATGCGCAATGGATTGATATGGTCAGTATATCGGACTTTCGGTTATATGAGCAGTCACCGATCTGGCGGGAGATGCTAAAAGATAAAAAAGTAATTAGTAAAGCAACAGCAACTTACTGGGAATATCCTGAGATGATTAATTCAGATAAATATTTAATTGAACAACAGGAAGTTTTAGATTTGATAAATTTTATTTTGGATAAGCGAGGCGGTACCAGAAGTTGTTTAACTACTGCACATACATTACTGCTTTCGGAGACCTTTTCGTACGGGTTATACTCCTCGGGGCTGAAGTGAAAGGTGGCTAATCTCATGAAAGACCGGATTGTAATCAGGAATGCAAACGTTAATAACCTAAAAAACGTCAACCTGGATATAGAATACGGAGCCTTGACTATTTTGGCAGGTCCCAGCGGTAGCGGCAAATCTTCGCTTGCTTTTGACGTCTTATATGCTGCCGCTGCTTCTCTTGGCAAGGCTTCTGGTGTAAGTAAATTTTTTCGAAAAGGTACAAATGAGTTTATGGTGAATGGTTTACCTGTAAAAACAGTTGGTATTGAGCAGCAATTATATTCGGAGAATCCAATTGCGAGTATTGGTTATTTCAGTGGTTTTCTTAATGATTTATTAGACAGTATAAGTAAAGAAAATCAAGCAGCGAAACTATGCCCTGCGTGTAAAGGCAAGGGCTACTTGAAAGATATTGCACCGGAACGTGTTGTAAAGAAAAGCGATTCTTCTGTTACTAAAGGGGCATTTACTCCGGCAGTCAAAAAGTTAATCAAATTAAACACGGATTCGTGGAGAAAATTCTGTTTAAAACACAATTGTGATTCAAACGCGGAATGGCAAAAGCTTAATCAGAGCATACGAGATATAGTGTTATATGAGGGCTCTGAGTATTTTAATGCAGTTATTCCGGCTTTGCATTCAATATCTTCCGGTAATAATTATATAAAAGATCTGAATGAAGAACTACCTTTTTACGTTTACAATAAACCATGTAGTATGTGCAATGGAACAGGCATTTTAGTAAATTTAAAATATGGTAAAGATGATTTTACTTTTGAGAAGTTGATAAAAGAAATAATAATAGAAATTGAACCATTTGAATATCAATGGATGAAAATATTGAAGATCGAGAAACTTAATATATTCAGTCCGGTTTATAACTTATGCGGTTCCGAGATGCGAAATTTACGGTTGTTAATGGCACTAATAGGATTGAACAATAAATCTTTGATCATTGTTGATGAACCGACAGCCGGACTCTTACCAACAGAAGCCAATAAAATTGCCGATTTATTATTAGATCTAAAACAAAGAGGACATGCGGTCGTTGTTGTTGAACATCGACACGAATTGATTAAGGTTGCTGATAAAGTTGTAGCTTTTGGACCTGGATCGGGAATAAAAGGGGGAAATATTGTTTATCAAGGGAGTGCTCAGGAATATTTTAGAAGTTTTACTAATACAAAGAAAAATGTATCCTTGATGGCAAGACCTTCACAAAATAACAAACTAGAAAAAAAACATCTAAATATAAAATATATACATGGTTTATTTAGTCAATGGCGATGTTTTTATGATTTTG
>JBAQLX010000014.1:0-5171 GCA_049302315.1 Desulfosporosinus sp. | reverse complement strand
TTCCTTTTTCGTTATAAAGGCAGTCTTTAAATCATCTTTATTTCCGAGCAGACGGTTAATACTTGAGGAAACAGTTGCCAAAGTGGCGCCTGTTTCCTTGATTATATATGCACGATCAACTTCCCCTTTTTCACGTATCACATTTAATATACGCCAATCGGTGTTAGTCAATAGATTGAATTCTGACATTAGCATTCACCCCTTTGTAAATTTTTTGTCAGTATATTTTTACACGACTCATTGAGTATACCACATTGTAATAGGAATATATCATTTAAATTATTAATTTCATAGTGGGAAATAAGAATAATACCAATATATTATATGCCGTAAATGTATTAATTATACACTGAAATGCATTAATCATACATTGAAATTACGTTAATCATATGATAAAATCAAATTAACAAATAAGAGTATAGTCAATTGGAGAAAATGCAGGGAGAATTTGAAGAACTTAGGGAGCAACTTTAAAGGGGTAGTGTCAATGTGGGAACAAGCAATCTAAATACTGGGAGACTTAAACGACAGATGCGAACCCTGATGACCGGACTCTTTCCTGAATGGGGACAAAGAGCGGGGCTTAGGCGTAAACTCTTTGATTCGTGGGTAGAAAACCTGACAAACGCTGAGGAAAATCTGCGAGAATTTGCTCAAGCAGGAAAAACTCTTGTGCCGGCAGGCGAGTGGTTGCTGGATAACATCTATTTTATCAAGGAGCAGGCTCTGTTTGTGCGGCAGAAGTTGTCAAATAGCTATTTAAAGAAGCTTCCCCGAGCAAAGGAAGAGCCTCAGGATGTGCGGATTTTTGGAATCTGTCAGAGGTATCTTCAGCAGACGGACGGACATGTAGATATTCAAAAAACAGTGGACTATCTTAGGGAATTGCAGAAGGCAGCCGTGCTCAGGATGGATGAATTGTGGGCAGTGCCGTTATTTCTGCGCATTGCCTTGATTGAACATTTGAGCGCTGTTTTTGCAGATGTTTTGAAGCAGCAGGAGGCCTACCGGCAGGGCGCAGGGTTATTTGAAACATGGGAACCGCTGCTTCGCTCGCCAGAAAAACTAAAACAGGCCTTGGAATTGGCGGATCGGACAATTGTGGAGTTAGACCCTTCCTTTGTTGTCTACATGATAGCTCGGCAACGGAATTATGCGGAAGATACTACCTTGGTTCAGACTTGGTTGGAACACAAGGCGGAAAATATGGGTGTCAGTTTAAGAAATTTAGTAGCGCAGGAACACCTGCGTCAAGCACAGAACAAAGCGACAGCCGGGAATCTGATCACCGGTTTGCATGCCGTAGCGCACTGGGTCTGGCAGGATTATTTTGAAAGTTTATGTCAGGTAGAACAAATACTTCGTCAGGACACGGCAGGGGTCTACAGCGCTATGGATTTTGCCAGCCGGAATCATATGCGCCAAGTAGTGGAGGATTCCGCCCGGCGGCTAAAGGTCTCGGAAATAAAAGTAGCTAAAACCGTGTTAGCGCTAGCCTCGGATGTCCCTGGAGCAGAGCAAAAGGAGGCCCGATTCAAGCATGTAGGCTATTATTTGTTAAATTTTCGGGGACTTCAGGAACTCTACCATGCGTTTGAGGCCAGGTTATGCTGGAGGAGCCGGCTGGGATACTGGTCTAAAGAACACCCGATTGTTTTATACCTTATTTTGCTGAGTATTTATTTTGGCATGTTTATGCTGGTTTTTATTGATTGGCAGCAGGGAGCCGGACCTCTCAGAGTTGGCACGCTGATCGTTGTCAGCTTGGCCATGGGGATACCGGCAAGCGAGTGGGCCATTACCCTCTTGCATTGGCTGATTAATCATACTCTGAAAACCCAAACTTTGCCCTGCTTGGAATATGCTGCGGGAGTACCGCTTGAGGCTTTGACGATGGTTGTTATCCCGACGATTTGGTCAAACCCTCAAGATGTTGAGAAAATGTGCCAACGTTTAGAAGTGCAGTTTTTGGCAAACCGGGACCCTAACATTCATTTTGCCATCCTAGGAGATTTTCAGGATGCGCAACAAGAGGAAATGATTGAAGATCAGCAGATTCTGAACGTTGCGCGTAGTCTGGTAGAGCGTTTAAATGAGCAGTATTCAGCAACGGCGGGCTCTGCTTTTTATCTTTTTCATCGTAAACGCTTATGGAACCCGCAAGAAGGGGCCTGGATGGGCTGGGAACGCAAACGCGGTAAGCTGATGGAGTTTAATTCTCTGCTGAGAGGAAATCAGGCTACCAGTTATAATGTGATTGTGGGAGACATGCACACCCTCGGGAAAGTGCGCTACGTGTTAACCATTGATGCAGACACCATAATACCACGCGAAAGCGCTAAGCGCTTGATTGGCATAATTGCTCACCCTCTCAATTCGCCGGTGCTTAACGAAGAGCAGAACAAGGTTGTCGAAGGATTTGGCCTACTGCAGCCACGCATTACAGTAAGCCATGTGAGTACAGAAAACTCGCGCTTAGCCCATCTTATGGCCGGCGAGCCGGGAATTGATCCTTACAGCTTTGCCATTTCAGACCCTTATCAAGATTTTTTTGGGCACGCCATTTTTACCGGTAAAGGAATTTATGATGTTGAGGTCTTTGATCAGGTCTTGAGGGGACGAATTCCGGAAAACGCAGTCCTTAGCCATGACCTGCTGGAAGGTGGCTTTTTGCGAGCCGGTCTGGTTTCCAACGTGGAACTTGTTGACGATTATCCGGCAACTTATTTATCCTATCTGAAACGCCAGCAACGTTGGGTGCGCGGCGATTGGCAGCTGTTGCGCTGGCTGATGCCCTTCGTGCGCAGCCCTGAGGGGAAATGGGTTCGCTCTGGTTTACCCCTCATTACCCGTTTTCAGATGTCCGATAACTTGCGGCGCAGTGTTCTGAGTACGGTGCTTCTCATGGTGCTTTTTTTAGGTTTGACGGTTTTACCAGGCAGTCGTGTTGGGTGGGTAGAAGTGGTGGCCTTGACGCTAATGCTGCCGGTTTGGATGCATTTGGTCGGCACCTTCGAACACAGAGGGATTTATAAAGATAGTTTGCTGGTCATGGCCCAAGTCACCGTTACGACCCTTATGCTGCCTTACCAAAGCGCAATCTTAATGTTAGCCATTGGGCGTACACTTTATCGTTTGCTTATTTCCAAAAAGAATTTGTTGGAATGGGTCACGGCTGCCAATGCCGAGCGAGGTAAGTCCAAGTCCTTTGCTGGGTTTATCTGGCATTTCTGGCCCGGCTATATCTGGGTAACGCTATTTTTGCTGGTACCGGCAATGTATAATCCGAGCAACTTAAAAGTGACGCTTCCCCTCAGCCTGTTCTGGTTTAGCGGACCGTTCTGGGCCTTTTGGCTGAGTAAACCTTTATCAGTGAAAATGCCTGTCGTCACAAATCAGGAAGAGCGGGAATTTCGCTTACTGGCCAGTCAGATCTGGAATTTTTTCGAGGACTTTGTCGGGCCGCAAGATAATTGGCTGCCTCCGGATAACCTGCAGGTAGACCCGCCTAAGGGTATAGCCCACCGCACGTCCCCGACGAACATTGGGCTGCTGATCACATCGACAATAGCTGCGCGTGATTTTGGCTTTTTGACCACCACAAATATGTTGGAGCGCCTGGAAAAGACGATCAAGACGCTGGAAACACTCCCGAAATGGCAGGGGCATTTGTATAATTGGTATGATACCCTAGATTTAGCGCCGCTCCAACCGTGCTTTGTATCGGCCGTGGATAGCGGTAATCTGGTGGCTTACTTGCTGACAGCCAAAGAAGGGATCCGGGAATGGCTGGAAAAACCGCTCGTTGATCGTACTGCTCTGCAAGGAATGTTGACCTGTCTTGAAGGGGGAAAGCAACTTACTCCCTGGCTCGCGAACTGGCGAACAAGACTGGAGAAGTTAGCTGAGCGTTCGGATTTTTCACTTTTTGAGTGGTATCAGGCCCTCTTGGCTGCTGCGGACCAGACGGAACTGCCTGACAAAGTTGGCGTGAGAGTACGTCATGCCTTGGAGGAGCTGAATAGTCACGTTCCAAGCCTGGCCAATACTCAAGTCGATTTGGAAGTCTGGGAAATGGATGAGAATGCCCAAAAAGATTTGCGGGACCGGGGAACTCGCCTGATGGAGCGTTTGGAGTGCTTGATTACCGCTACTGATTTTCAGCCGCTCTATGATGAAAACGCCGGTTTATTGACCCTGGGCTATAATCAGGCAACCCAAAAACGGGAAACTATCTATTATGATCAGCTGGCGTCTGAAGCGCGGCAGACAAGCTTTATGGGCATTGCGCTTGGCCAGCTTCCCTTAAGTCACTGGTTCGCTTTGGGACGTACCCTGACTAAGGTGGCTGGAACGCTGACCTTGCTTTCCTGGAGTGGGACCATGTTTGAATATCTTATGCCGGCGCTGATCATGAAGAATTTCCACGAGACCCTTTGGGATAGCACTTATCAGGGGGTGATCGCCAAGCAAATTGCTTATGCGGAAAGCCAGGAATTACCTTGGGGAGTTTCAGAAGCGAGCTTCAACGCCTTTGATTTTCAAATGAATTATCAATATCAGGCTTTTGGAGTTCCGGGTTTAGGGTTTAAACGGGGTCTGGAACAAGATCAGGTCGTGGCGCCTTATGCGACCATGCTGGCTGCCGTGTTCAATCCACAGGCCGTTCTAGCCAATCTGCACCGCTTGGAAAAGTTAGGGGCCCGCGGTCAGTATGGTTTCTTTGAGGCACTTGATTTTACCAAACGGCGGCTGCCAATAGGTCAAAGTCACACGGTCATTAAAAGTTTCATGGCTCATCACCAGGGCATGAGTTTGTTAGCCCTGGATAATCTGCTCCAGGACGGGTGCAATCCTCGCCGTTTTCATGCGGATGCGCGCATCCAAGCCACGGAATTAGTTTTACAGGAGCGAATTCCTACATCCGTCCTCGTCTTGACTCCGGATATTACGCCTTTAGCCGTAGCGCTTCGGCGTGAAGATGAAGAGCTGGAAGTGCTGCATACCTTCAAAAGCGCCGACATGCCCCTGCCTGAGGCACGCATTCTTTCCAATGGGCGGTACGTAGTCATGTTGACGAACAATGGCGGAGGATGCAGCAAGTTAGACAATTTAATTCTGACGCGCTGGCGGGAGGATTCGATTACCGATGCTTGGGGAACGTTTATCTA
>JBAQLX010000013.1:0-2296 GCA_049302315.1 Desulfosporosinus sp. | reverse complement strand
ACCTTAATCCCCAACCTTTCAGCTAAATCGACAATCGGCTGATCCGTGTCATTCTTCGTTGTCGCGATGATAATATCGTCCGCGCGACGGACCCGCTGCAGCCGTTCTATCTGATACTCTAAAAGTGGTTTACCCATTATAGGCCTAAGCGCTTTTCCCGGCAAACGTGTTGACGTCATTCGAGCCTGAACGATAATTCCAACTCTCATCTTATAACCCATCTTCAAAAACTCCCCGACAATTTTGCTTACCGGAATCAACTTTTAATTTCTACGCCTTTAAGTTGCGAGTAATTTATTCATAGATAATCGCTTAAATAAGATCTCTTTTACCTTAGTTATGACATAATCCTGATCTTCTTCAGATAACCCATAGTATAATGGCAGTGTTATCGCCCCTGCATAATACTTCTCAGCCTGGGGAAAGTCACCTTCAGTAAAGCCCAGCTTTTGATAGTAAGGTTGGGTGTGCACGGGAATATAGTGAACATTCACCTTAATTCCCGCACTTCTTAACTCATCGAATACTGCTTTACGTGATTTAACCAACTCATCCAATTTGAGTTGAATAACATACAAATGATAAGCCGAATAAACTTCAGGTCTTTGCCAAGGTAAAAAGAGCGGTAAATCTTTCAGCGCCTTATTATATCGCTCTGCCAACCTATTTCGTCTCTCCACAAATTTATCCAGCCGCAGCATTTGACTAGCTCCCAAGGCTGCCTGGATGTCAGTCATTCGATAATTATAGCCTAGTTCAATTTGTTGATAACACCATGAACCATCAGAAATTCCCTGCTTATGGTAGTAATCACGGGTAATCCCATGGGAACGCAAGCGGACCAGCCTCTCATATAACTCTCTTCGATTTGTCAGGATCATGCCGCCTTCGCCGGTTGTAATAATTTTAACGGGATGAAAACTAAAAACCGTCAATTCCGAGTATGCGCAGGAGCCTACTTTGGAATCTTTATAACTTCCTCCTAATGCGTGAGAAGCATCCTCCATAATCTTAAAACCGTAAATTCCGGACAACTCAGCTATTCGCTCCATTTCACACGACTGTCCGCTAAAATGAACCGGAATTAATACGTTTGGCAACTCCCCGTTTCGCTCGGCAAGCTCAAGCTTTTCTTCCAAGGCTGTAACACTCATGTTATATGTCAAAGGATCAATATCGACAAAATTTACTTTTGCTCCGCAATAACGTCCACAATTAGCAGAAGCCACAAACGTATTTGGTGTAGTCCACAGAACATCATTAAGACCTAAACCCAGCGCCAAACAGCCAAGGTGCAATGCTGCAGTAGCGCTTGTTACTGCAACAGCGTACTTGGCTCCACAATAATCAGCAACAACTTTTTCGAACTGCTCAATAGCCGGTCCTTGGGTTAACCAATCCGAACTTAATACCTCTTGGACAGCTAGTACATCTTCTTTACTGATATATTGTCTTCCATAAGGGATTGGTTTCATGATTGTTGATTCATCTCCCTTAGCCGTTCGACGGTCAAAAATTCTGAGTTCGTTTCGGAATTGTATTCAAACCCTTGCTTGACGAGGATTCCCTCTTTTCCGGTTACATCAAGCGAATAATCCACGGGATGAACAAAGCTGATAGCGGGCTTGATTACATAATGCTTCTCAAATTCCAGTGTCAAATGAGAGTCATCAGCAGGGACCATAATCTCATGCAGTTTCTCTCCTGGTCTAATACCGATAACTTTAATAGGCATTCCTGGGGCAATGGCTTCAGCCAGGTCAGTAATCCTCATAGAAGGAATTTTGGGAACAAATACCTCCCCGCCATGCATTCTTTCAAAGCTGCACAAAACAAAGTTGACTCCATCCTGTAGACTGATCCAAAACCTTGTCATTCTTGGGTCGGTAATCGGTATTTCCTTTACCCCTTCGGCAATTAATTTCTTAAAAAAAGGAGCGACAGAACCGCGCGAACCTACAACATTGCCGTACCGCACTACTGAAAAACGCGTTCTATGACCACCGCTCATATTATTGGCTGCAACAAATAACTTATCAGATACAAGTTTGGTAGCTCCATATAAATTGATGGGATTAGCCGCTTTATCTGTCGACAAAGCGATAACTTTTTCCACTTCATTTTCAATTGCAACTTTTATAACATTTTGGGCTCCATGAATGTTTGTCTTTACGCACTCCATTGGATTATATTCAGCCGCCGGAACTTGTTTCAATGCAGCTGCATGGATAACATAATCTACTCCCCGCATTGCTTGACTGAGTCGTTCCGCGTCTCTGACATCCCCAATAAAATA
>JBAQLX010000012.1:0-3265 GCA_049302315.1 Desulfosporosinus sp. | reverse complement strand
AAAATTAAATAATTTGGCCAATCTTCGCATTGCGGAGCAATCCGCATCTCTTTATGATGAATGGCGGAGCAGGAATGAAAATGTAAGAGTGAAAAGGGGGCAATCGACTATCATAGTCTAATGCCCCCAATATACTTGTCTTATTTTACATCGTTATTATTTTACATAGTTACTCGTGTTTTACCCCAAGAAGCCGTAAGCTGTTCAATGTCACAATTATGGAAGCCCCCATGTCAGCCAATATCGCCAGCCACAAGGTCAACCATCCGGGGAATACGGCCAATATTGCTACCGCTTTTATAATGAGCGAAAAAGTAATATTTTGCTTAATAATGCTTAAGGCTTTGCGGCTAAGAATTACAGCAAATGGTAATTTGGATAGATCATCAGCCATTAAGACTACATCCGCCGTTTCAAGCGCTGTATCTGTGCCGGCTCCGCCCATTGCAATACCAACAGTTGATAGGGCTAAGGCCGGGGCATCATTGATGCCGTCGCCGATCATGGCCACTTTTCCGTATTCCTTTAATAATTCCTGGATTGCAGTTACTTTATCCTGTGGCAACAAATCAGCGCGGAATTCGTCCACCCCAACCTGAGCAGCCATTGCTTTAGCCGTCGTGACATTATCACCGGTCAACATGATAGTTTTACTTAAACCTGCGCGTTTTAAAGCGGCAACTGCAACCGCGCTCCCTTCTCGAACTTCATCAGCAACAGCAATAATCCCCAGGAAATTATCTTTGGTTCCCACTATCATTGCCGTTTTCCCTTCTTGTTGCAGTTTCTCCACTTGATGCATCAGGGAGGTGGTTGAAATCTCCTGTTCCTGAAATAGACGTAAATTTCCGATATAGATAGTTTGGCCGGCGATGGTACCTTGACCGCCGCGTCCAGTTATTGCCTTAAAGTTCTTAGCCGGAGTAACCTCAAATCTGCGAGACTTTGCTGTCTTGACAATTGAAACCGCCAATGGGTGCTCTGAAAGGGCCTCAAGGTTTGCCGCGACTTCCAGAAGTTTGCTTTCTGACAAAGAGCCGATGGGGATAACATCTGTCACAGTTGGCTCGCCTTTTGTTAAAGTACCTGTTTTATCAAAGGCGATTGCCTTAAGAGAACCCATTTCTTCCAGGTAAATTCCGCCCTTGATTAAAACGCCATTTTTAGCCGCATTGCTGATGGCACTGACAATTGCGACCGGAGTGGAAACTACAAGAGCACAAGGGCAAGCAACAACCAATAGGGTCAGGCCTCGGTAGATCCAGGGTGTCCATGGATAGCCCAAAAACAGGGGGGGTATTAAAACAATGCCCACAACCAAAACCAGGACAATCGGAGTATAAACTGCGGCAAAACGTTCGACAAAAGCCTGAGATGGCGCCCGTTTACTCTGGGCATCTTCAACCATATGAATAATCTTGGCTATAGTGGTATCCTGCACTAATTTGGTAACTTCAATTTCCAGTGAACCATAAGAATTTAATGTTCCGGCGTAAACCTCTGCGCCCGGTCCTTTTTCTGCAGGAATAGACTCCCCGGTAATAGCAGCCTGGTTGACTGCTGATGCTCCTTTTATTATCAGGCCATCCATGGCTATTTTCTCGCCAGGACGGATAATCATGATATCACCGGTTATTATTTCTTCAACGGGAATTTCAACTTCTACATTTCCACGTCGGATTCTTGCCATTTTGGGCGCAATATCCATCAACTGGCGTATGGACTGACGAGCTTTATCCATAGTCCGGGCTTCGAGCATCTCCGATATTGCATACAAAAACGCAACAGTCGCCCCTTCTTCATATTTGCCAATCAATACTGCACCCAGAATGGCCACACTCATCAACACACTCATGTTAAAATCACGATGTGGTAGAGCAATGGCCGCTTTACGGAAATTGCCCCAACCACCGCTAATCATGGCTACCCCATAAAGCGGTAGAAAAACAAATGTCGGTATACCTAATTTTTCCATTATAAACGCAATCGCTAAGGTTATCCCTGAGATTATTGCCCTGCGTAATTCCCAGTCTATTTGTTGGAGCGGAGCTTCCGTTGATGGCAGGGCGTGTTCACTGTTTACAGTATAATTTTCTTCCCTACCCAACTCCCTAATAGTTTCTAAGTCTGCGGTACCTTCAACCACTAATTTGCCTGTCATCGTATTTAAACTGGCACCGGCCACACCCGGCAGCCGTGATACCGCCTTTTCAAATTTGGCGGCGCAGTCCATTCAAGTAATGCCATGTACATTGAATTCAGAAGTTTGTCGTGACAACAATTCCGTTTCTATAATCATTAGGAAGACCTCCTGCTCAATTTAACTAATTATCTGCTGCCTAATTCAAGGAGTTGAGCCAAGGGGTTGAGCAGCTTATTCGTTAGTGTGTCCGATATGTTCAATAGTCTGCTTAAATAGGGTGTGGATATGACTATCGGTGAGGGAATAATACATTATTTTCCCATCCCGTCTAAACTTAACCAGCTTATTAGTTCTAAGTATTCTTAACTGGTGAGAGACTGCGGAATCAGATGCCCCAATAACTACCGCCAAATCACAAACACACAACTCTCTATTCAGTAGCGCAAACAGCATTTTTACCCGGGTGGGGTCGGATAACGTCTTAAAGGTATCTGCTAAAACTTGGGCTTCATCGTTCCTGATCATCTGCTGCCGAACTTCCGAGACGGCATCTTCATGAATACATAAAATGTCACATCGATCAAAATCTAATACCATTTTAAACCTCCTCTTATATGTTCAGTTGTTCATATAAGTATATATTTTTTCTGTATGATATTCAAGTATTTTATGAGCGAACAAATAAATTAGTGGAAAAGGGAGTAGATAATGTAATACAATTTTAAGGCAAAGGTTAAACCATATACAGATGCAGATTAATCATCTTCAACAACAGATGGGATTGAGTGGCGGAGGAATGCACAATTTTTTTTCAAGGTATTGAAATATTATTGTTAAGGGTTTATTATCTATATAACACCTAAACACTACCGGAATAGTATGATATAAAATGTTAGGAGGATGAAAATGCCAAAGATTGCCAAGAGCTTAATAGACCTAATTGGGAATACCCCCTTGTTAGAGTTGTCAAATTACATCGCCCAGAACAGTTTGCCTGCTAAGGTGATTGCCAAGTTGGAATACTTTAATCCGGCGGGAAGCGTGAAAGACAGAATTGGCTATGCCATGATTAAGGATGGCGAGGAAAAAGGTCTTATTATCAAGGATACGGTTATTATTGAA
>JBAQLX010000011.1:0-2209 GCA_049302315.1 Desulfosporosinus sp. | reverse complement strand
ATACTTCACTGCCCATCCTTCATACACCAATCATACGGGAACAGAAGTAATTAGTTTTCCAGCTAAAGAATTGGGCTTGCCAGAGCGGTATTGGAAACCGTGGGGAAATGCCAGGTATAATATTTTTGTCTATAGAGTAGCCGGAGAAACCATATGGGGAATTACGGCGAGATTAGTTAGGGATGTCATTGCCAAAATAAAGAGTCTAATGGTTCAATACGAGGAGATAGGATAGGCAGGGAATTGGCTGACTTTGATAAAATGTTACCCGAGTGAGCATAATTAAGTTCAAGAAATAAGAGTGGAAGAAATGAACTATTTTGAACTTTTAGCTTGGCTGGGTATAGGCAGTTCCCATCCGGGAGGTTTCCCTGCTACCCAACAGAATCTGGACGCTCTGCAAGTAAAGACTGAGGAATATGTACTTGACGCCGGGTGTGGCAGCGGTCTGACAGCTTGTCATTTGGCCAAAACCCGAGGCTGTAAAATCATAGGAGTCGATATTAACCCCCAAATGGTTGAAAAAGCATGTCTTAGGGCGGAGAAAGAAGGAGTTTCTCATTTAGTGGAGTTTAGGTTAGCAGATGTTTATTAGCTACCCTTTGCCGATAACTGCTTTGATTTGGTAATAGCTGAATCTATTACAGTATTTTTAGATAAAGTAAAAGTGTACCAGGAGTTCTATCGAGTCCTTAAGCCAGAGGGCAGGGTAGCTGATCTGGAAATGGCCTTGCTGGCTGAATTGCCCGCTAATCTCAGGAGGCAGATGGAGGCGTGCTTCGGTTCAGGCACCAATCCATTACCCTTTTCCAGTTTGTTACAACCCCATTTAGTTTGGGAATATTATATTTAAAGACCTCCATGCCGCTGACGCGGTACCATCGGAAGGATGAAAGGTTTTGCAGCAGTCCCCGACTTAATAATTATTTTAATAATTATTTTGATAAATCTTTGAATCCTTGATAAATAAGATCAAACAGCTGTTCAAGATCCTGTTCCTCGACACTTGAGAAGGCAATGCGCACATCGCTTTCACCAAGAGATATTACACCTACACCATATTGCTCGAGCAGGTGATTGCGCAAGACTTCTGCCGACACTCCTTTGAGTTTAAGACACATAAAGTACCCTGAATTAAACGGATAGTAGTCCCAGGCATCGCGATATTTCCCTTGATCAAGTATCTGTTTGACTTTACAAGCTCGCTTCCTTAACACTTCGAATTTTTCCTGTTTCTGGTTTTGGAAGTCTGGCGATTGAAGTGCCTTTAAGACGAAAGTTTGTGACGGATGAGAAACACTGGAAATCGTACCCCGAATAATACCTAACGTCTTTTTTTCCAAGGCATTATATACCGCTGGATGCTCACATGCGTATGTAATAAATCCAACACGAAAGCCCCATACATAGTCCTCCTTCGTAGCGCCATCAACTTTGATGGCTAATACTCTGGAATGAATATTGGCGATCCGAGCAAATAGGGATTCTTTGATGGAGTTTTCGTAAAATAACCCAAAATAGGCATCATCAGTAACAACGACCAAGTTAACTCCCTGTTGAGCGACTTCTTTCAGGGCGTCAACGATCTCGGTTGCTTCTTGTTCATTAGGTGAGTACCCGGTCGGGTTATTAGGGAAATTAAGTAAGAGGATAGCCTTTCCATGATCTTTCTTGCTAAGTAAAGCCTCTTTCATCCCTCTCGTATTAAAGGTTCCTTCTTTAGTGTAGAAAGGGAATGTGCTGTTTTTCGCCCCTCTGCGAACCCCAAAGATAAGGTTATAATTACCCCAGATCTTGTCAGGTAAAACCAAGGGGTCGTTTTCGTCAATAAATAGATCCGCAATTATACTTAAACCATGGGTCAAGGCATTGGTAACAATAGGATTACTAAAGGATTTATCCCTTATAGAAGGGTTATCGCTAATTATTTTTTCTCGCCAAAGTTGTCTTAGCTCAGGTTTTCCTGCAGGAGGAGCATAGGGATATAGGTCCTTAGGATCGTAATTGGATAGCGTTTCCTGGATTAACGGTAAGAACATAGGTTGATCTTGTTCTGTCGCTATTCCTATCGTGGCATTATAAACATGAGCCTTCTGCTTAGCCTCTGCAGATTGAGTTAGGATCCCCTTGGGGAAGTACAAATTCTTCCCCAGTTCCGATAATAATTCATAAACATGAGGATTTTCTTGAAGTATCTCGCGATTTAGGT
>JBAQLX010000010.1:0-2364 GCA_049302315.1 Desulfosporosinus sp. | reverse complement strand
GGGGTAGACTCCCCCACCGAAGACTCGATGTTCAACTTTAGTTGAACGAGTTCACTGTGCCCTGAAGTATATCTCAGGAAGCATTCTGAGACCCCGCTAATTGTCCATTAGGTACGGAAAGTGCCCCAAAACTTAATCCATAGGCTTTGAGGCACTTGTTGATAGTTCTATGCTTTATCATTCTTTAGCTCAACTATTTCTCTCCCACAAGAATCTATCCTCATTAAGTGGTATTTTTTATATAATCAATACAACTTTTGATGCAGGCAAAATAAGATTCTTTATCACAATAACTTACCTTAATGATATTAGTAAAATTATTTGAGCTTCTTTCCTTTTCATAATGATCCAAAATAATATCTATCTCGTTCTCACCACTGAAGTTTCGCACCCTATAAAATGGTCAGAATTTAAGCCTGAAAACAGAGGGAAAAATAGCTGAAATCCGCATGAACACTGAGTTTATGGTATAATTAGATGTCAACCCAAATTAACCAAAAATGAGGTGTTATCATGCGGAAACCTATCAAAGAAATTGAAAACGTTCTCCAAAATCATGGTTATTCAATTAACAACATTATATGTGAAGTTATGAAGACCTTCAAGCTCAAAACACTGTGTGGTCAAGTTGGCTTCCAAAAACAGGAGGGCTATTGTTTTTCTAAGGCTTCTTGAACAGGCGATTGCCACTGGTCCGGTTACTGCGTCAGATATAATCCACGGTTATGAGTGGAGAAAAGTATAATTATACATCGTTATGAAAGTTAATGCGCTAACTTGAGCTAAGCCGATACCCCCCTTCGTCAATTCGGGCAATTTTTCAATCTCCATCAATTGAGGTGGTGAGTAGTTACGAATATCTTGAGGCAGAAAATAATAACGCTGAAAGAGCCCTCTCTCGCTTCTGCGGGGGAGGGCTCTTTCAGTTCTAGTTCATTTGGATTTTTGCTTCTTAATTACGGCTGGGAAACTCCAGTTATCCTTACAATCCGGCAAGTTTTCGCAAGGCTTCTGCCTTGTCTGTTCTTTCCCAAGGCAGATCAAGGTCGGTTCTTCCGAAATGTCCATATGCTGCCGTTTGGCGATAGATAGGTCTACGAAGATCCAACGCCTTGATGATACCTGCCGGACGAAGATCAAACGTTTGCGAGATATACTCAGTGATCTTATCGTCGGCGATCTTTCCCGTTCCAAACGTCTCAATAGAAACGGATACCGGACGGGCTACTCCGATGGCATAAGCTATTTGAATTTCGCACCGGTCTGCTAACCCTGCGGCAACGAGATTTTTAGCCACATAACGAGCCGCATAAGCACCTGAACGGTCAACTTTTGTGGGGTCCTTGCCTGAGAAGGCGCCACCGCCATGGCGAGCCATGCCGCCATATGTATCCACTATGATTTTGCGTCCCGTCAGCCCACAATCACCCTGGGGTCCGCCAATGACAAAACGACCCGTTGGGTTGACTAAATACTTCGTATCCTCATCTAACAGCTCTTTGGGAATAGTTGGATAAACAACATATTGCAGCAAATCACGACGGATTTGATCCTGAGTAACATCCGGATGATGCTGCGTAGAGATCACAACGGTATCCACCCGAGTTGGTTTGTTATCCTCATACTCCACGGTAACCTGGGTTTTACCGTCTGGACGCAGGTAGCTTAATAAACCCGATTTCCGTATTTCACTGAGTTTGCGTGCCAAACGGTGTGCCAAATCAATGGGAATCGGCATGTAGCTTTCGCTTTCATTCGTCGCATAGCCGAACATCATACCTTGGTCACCGGCCCCGATCGCTTCTATATCACTATCGGTCATTTCGCCGGTTTTTGCTTCCAAGGACCGATTCACACCCAGCGCAATATCGGCAGATTGTTCTCCGATCGAGGTTAAGACTGCGCAGGTATCGGCGTCAAAGCCATATTTGGCCCGGGTATAACCAACTGAACGGATTGTCTCCCTCACGACATGAGGAATATCCACATAGCACGTGGTCGTGATCTCACCGCAGACCAAGACCAAGCCTGTTGTTACGGTCGTTTCACAGGCCACACGAGCATTCGGATCTAACTCGTAAATGGCATCCAAAATGGCATCTGAAATTTGATCACAGATCTTATCAGGATGCCCTTCGGTAACAGATTCGGATGTAAATAGTTTTTTAGCCATTTAGTTCACTCCTTTATCCAATCGTAAGACTCCCACTTCTACAAGTGGGAGAGGTACACCTTATTCTGCTTCGGTGGGGGTAGATTCCGACTTCGCCGCTAAGAATTCCTTTTGGGACGTGCGGCTTCGGCGAAACCCTCCACTGGAGGCTTTCGTCACCGAAGACTCGATGTTCAACTTTAGTTGAACGA
>JBAQLX010000009.1:0-2169 GCA_049302315.1 Desulfosporosinus sp. | reverse complement strand
TGTTGAAAGGAATCCAGCTTGAATTTTCCGAGGCGGAGGATTTAAGCCAAGGAATCATGGAAAATTGGTGGGAGAAGCCTTTTGATCAAAAGACCGCGACCGAGGGGTCAGGCCCTGCGACGGACGTAGTATTCTGGGCTGAGGGGACGGAACACAACATCTGGCGAGAAAAGGCGCTCGCTGAAAGTTTGAACCAACAATCGATTCAGTCGTTCATACATAATATTTTGGAGAATGAAATAATTTTAAGGGTTTCTGAACCGACGGTTATGATAGAAGGACGTCCCTTATTAGGGCATGTTTTGCAGGAGGCCGGGTTCGAACCGACCATACTCTGGCCGACGACGGACGGGGAATGGCAATGCGATAGAAAACAGGGCATCCATTGGGTAATACCAGAGTCCTGGCAGATAAGCTTATGCGAAGCGCGAAGTGCGAAGCACGAGGCTCGAACCACGGACTTCGAGCCTCGTACCTCGAGCATCGAGCCTCGCGCAGCAACTTGGGTAGTCCGCGAAAATAGACTTGATTTCTATCAGGCACAAGATGGTCTGAAATTCGTAGGCCAAATTCCAAGGTGGCCGGAACCGATGGAAGAGCAAGTCGTTGCTGAAACAATAGCTTGGTGCATAGACTTGGGAGTTTCCTGGCTGGATATTAGGTTGGCGCTTAACTCTATTTGGAAGAATATAATAATGACGGATAACTTGAGGTGGAACATTAATGATATTGGATGGAATGCCTGGGCGTGTAGAGAAGAATTACCCTCTGCACCTATTGACCACCTGGAAGATTGGTGGGCCCGCTGAGGCTGTGTATTGGCCCCAAACAAAGGAAGACCTGGTGACTGTGTGGCAACGTGCCCAGGAAGCAGAAGTCCCGGTTTGGTTAATCGGGCAGGGCTCTAATCTACTGTTGCCGGATGAAGGGCTTCCTGGAGTTACGTTGGTGACCACAGCTCTTCGTGCGATCACATGGGGTGATTACACGGTTCAGGTTGAAGCGGGGTACTCATTAGCCCGTTTAGCTCAAGAAGCAGGGGAACGTGGCTTTAGCGGTTTGGAATTTGCTCGGGGAATCCCCGGATCCGTTGGGGGAGCAGTCATGATGAATGCCGGTGCCCATGGTAAAGCAATGGGTCCTCAGATAATAAATGTTACCGCGCTTTGGGCGGATGGTACGCTTAAGAAGGTAGAAATAGCTGAACTCCAATTTGCTTATCGGTTCTGTTCCTTGCGTGGCCACGCGTGGGTATTGGAAGCCGGACTTGTGTTTTCCCCAGGGGATCGTAATAAGATTTTGCAGGATATGAAAAAGAACTTAACTAAGAGAACGCTCCATCAACCGCTTGAGAAACCAAGTGCCGGAAGTGTTTTTCAGAATCCTCAGGGTGATTCAGCGGGCCGATTGATTGAAGCCGCCGGTTGGAAAGGGAGAAGCAGGGGTGGGGCGCAGGTTTCTAATAAACACGCGAACTTTATAGTGAATACGGGTAATGCCAAGGCTAAGGATGTGCTCGTTTTGATGGAGGAGATTCAAAGAGATGTGCAGTTGAAATTTGGGATTATATTGCAACCGGAAGTTGAGTACTTGAGCGAAACGCGAGGCACGACGCGCGAGGCACGAGGCGCGATGCACGAGGTTCGAATTGAAGGTGGATAAAGTTCGCAGAACGATTATTCTCTTCAAGTTCAATCCGTATTTTCGAGTCGCAGAATCGAATTCACATTCGAACTTCGAACATCGAACCTCGAACATCGAAAAAGGGGGTAGGATCATGGGGTTGGATCGCTATGTCATCACAGGAAAACAGCGATTAGAAGGAAGAATCCGGGTTAGCGGAGCGAAGAACTCTTCACTTCCCTTATTAGCTGCAACCATACTAGCTGAAGGGACATCCACCTTGTTAGGAATCCCGGAGTTCGCTGATATCAGGCATATGATTGAGGTACTTAAGCACCTCGGCTGTGGGGTTGTGCGCCAAAATCAGGCGATGCATATCGATGCTGGAGGGCTAGAGTCCTGTGAGGTCGATGAAGGACTTATGCGGCAAATGCGTGCTTCCA
The DNA here is from genome assembly GCA_049302315.1 of Desulfosporosinus sp. Lineage (GTDB taxonomy): Bacteria > Bacillota > Desulfitobacteriia > Desulfitobacteriales > Desulfitobacteriaceae > Desulfosporosinus. The sequence goes on along the minus strand of JBAQLX010000009.1, from coordinate 103 downwards.
ATCTTATTTTAGGCCCGTTATTAGCCCGGCATGGACGGGTAAGGATATCCAGACCGGGAGGGTGCGCCATTGGTTCCCGCCCAATGGATCAACACATTAAGGG
>JBAQLX010000008.1:0-1644 GCA_049302315.1 Desulfosporosinus sp. | reverse complement strand
GACATGAAGGTTTTGCTTGAGGGACTGGACCCGTGGATGCGAAGGAGTCTGAGAATGGTGACTTTGAAGCGCTGGAAAAGAATCAGGACGCGATTTGCAAACCTAAAGAAGGCGGGAATACCGGAGCAAAAAGCCTGGGAATGGGCTAATTCGAGACTCGGCTACTGGCGTGTTGCCGGAAGTTGGATTCTTACAAGAGCTATTCCCAACGAGCTATTGAAGAAAGCAGGATATCTGACTTTAACTGGTTGTTTTCTGCAAAGGAATGTGTAAAGTTTTGGAACCGCCACGTACCGAACGGTATGCGTGGTGGTGTGGGAGGTCCCCCGGCCGATTAACGGTCGGGGTCCTACCCGATTTATAATATGCCTCGGTGCTAAAAGATGAAACAGATAATACATTCATAGTCGTCCCGTAGCCTAGAGGCAGCGCCACATGAAAAGGCACAGTGTATGAGTTGACGGTAGATGTCAGCCGGTTTTAGCGGTGTCAAAAACCCTTATAAATAAGCATTTATTCAGTTACAGATGACAGCAAAACTACCGTCTCTACATAGCCAGAGTTGCCATTATTGATGTCGCGAGTAAAAATTGCTATTTTTCCGTTCTCGGGAATAGGTCGATAGTGGTTTTTAGGAATTTGCCGCCAATGCGGCCGATTACAGTGTCCATCTCGACCCACGATGAAATGTTGTTTTCATTAATATACAAGAGGAAATCATCATAGGTCCTGCCGATTTTTACAGCTTTGGGAATATAGTTTTCACGGCATTGCTTACGTTTCTTGAACTTAACTACCCTCGGGAAATCCATTTTGCCTACCGACAGATATCCTCTGTGTAAATGCCTGTAAACAGTAGCTTGCGAAATTCCAAGGTTGTTGGCTTGTATTACGTGATAGAGATGCTGCCCTTTTTTAATTCCTTGAGAGAGAATGGAATCGACTTCATAGAACATTTCTTTGTTTAAGGGGATCCCTTCACGTGATTCTGTTAGAAGCGTTTCATATTCTCTGTGAGCATTTTTTGCGAGATACAGCTGCTTTTGGAAGGTACATCGGATATGTCGCTTTTTGCATGCATTACACACAAACGGAGCCTTCAGAAGTTGTGGACATGGTTGAATCACAGCAGGAACTCCGTTTGCATCAGTTCTCGTCAGTGATTCGCCCGAATTAACGGTTATGTGCTTTTTGATCTCCTTGGATATAGTGGTCTGATCCTTGCCGATACGCCTTGCAATTGCCTTGAAAGTCATTGCGCGATCTAAACAGCTTTGGATTTCAATGCGGTCATCAAGGCTCATGTGCTTGTTCTTTTTTGTATTTAAGTCCGGCATTTTACTTGCCCCTTTCTTGCAAGAAATTTCTCAGACTTAATTCTACAACTTTTTCCCTCTCACACTAAAATCCACTGCCTTGTCCATTGTGGAATTTACTTTGAGAATTTACGAAGAAAACATAAACTCAAATTATTGAGATATTCTATGGACAATAGTATTCAGATATGGTAGTATTCTTACAAAAGTTACCTTTTAACCAGTCCCGAGAGACTGCAAGGGCCGGATTGATATATAAATGACCGTGTAAAACGGTATAATCTTCCCGCAGCAGCCGGAAGATTTTTTATTTGGAGGAAATGAGCAT
>JBAQLX010000007.1:0-15065 GCA_049302315.1 Desulfosporosinus sp. | reverse complement strand
CGCCTGGTTTATATATGCTACGGTCAATACCACAATGATGTATGCCTGGAGGAGCCCAATTGCAACGCTAATTGCCAGCCAGGTCACATTCCCAATGACCGACACCAAGGCCCAAGGTCCTGTAATCATATGAAGAACTATCAGTAGAACTTCGCCCGCAAAGATGTTTCCGAAAAGACGCAAGCCAAGAGTCACCGGCTTCATAACAAAGTCAATAATGTTAACCGGCAGCAATACGGCATACGGCTCCACAAAGTGATGGAAATAATGTAATCCCTTATGTTTTATCCCCATGTAAACAACCAAAATTATGCTTAGAATTCCCAGACCCACACTTGTATTAACATCAGCAGTTGGCGACATCCACGATGCGCCCTCAAAGATCTTGTCGAGTTGAGCAAATTCTATGTGGAAATGTTCGAGTAGATTAAAGGTCAGATTAGGGAAAAGTCCAACCATATTGGAAAAGAGAACGAACATGATCAAGGTTAACATGTAATTTAATAACGGGCGTCCTTTCTCGTAATCCATGTTCTCGCTGATAATGCTCTTAACAAAATCGACTACCCATTCCAAAACGTTCTGCATTTTACCCGGTTTGTCACTTGTTAAATTACGAACACACAAGTAACAGAATACAATTATCGCAATTATTGCCATCCAAGTCATGACCAAGGTCTTTCCATGAAAAGACATATTTCCCAGATGCCATAAAACTAATTCTTCTTTTTCCATTTCTTTTATCACCCCCTTCTACAGGAAATTTGATGTATTGCCATGAGGACAAAGGAGATAATTACCCCACCGGCAATGCCTACCGCTAAGTAGATAAGCCAACCCGCCTGAAAGCGAGCCACAACAGCAAAAACAATGGCAATCATGCTCATACGTGTAATATAACTTCGACGCATCCGTTTAACCGCCGAGCGAAGGTCCAGTTCGGCGCTGCGCTTTGCTTCACGATGAAGCCATAGGTCATTGGCAAACCCTGCCCAATATCCTATTAAAAAACCAAACCCAGCTTGCTGACCCGTTACAACTATTCCAAGTAAGATACATGCAGTTCCGATCCATAAGGCTCTTGGATTGCTCTTAATCATCGGAGGCCTCAAATTTCTTTAAAGTCAATACTAGGCAGATCCCTCCAAAAGCCAGACCTATTAACATTAAACCCAGTGTTAACCACGGCTTGGTTCCCCAGTGATCATCCAAATAATGCCCTAACAAATACCCCCCTCCAACTGACCCTATCACAGTTGATGAAAGAGTCGCCCCCATTCTAACCGCTTTTTGCCACGATTTGCTATTTCTCGACATCTTCATTCGCCCTTTACTGCAGTAAATTGCAGCACATAATTGTATTCGCTATACAAACAGAATATCCTTCTTTTTTTTGGCCTAACTAAAAAATAATTAGTTTTCTTTATCCCCAAGTACGACATTATTTCCAACTATATTTCCAACTATATTTCTCTCTATATTTCTCTTAATCGTCACTATTAATACATCATCGTGAGCCTTTATTTCTGCAATTGACTCCCTTGGATAATTTCCGCAATCCGTTTAGCCGCGCACCCGTCTCCATAAGGATTGCTAGCCATTGCCATTTTCTGATAGACGCCTTGGTCACTGAGCAGAAGCTTCAGCTCGGAAAATACGCTGTCGTACCCGGTCCCCACGAGTGAAACCGTCCCCGCTTCCACAGCTTCAGGGCGTTCTGTCGTATCCCGCACCACCAGGACCGGTATCCCCAGCGAAGGGGCTTCCTCCTGTATTCCTCCCGAGTCTGTCAAGATCAAATGCGACCGTGCCATTAGATTTACAAATGGTTCATAGCCCATCGGTTCGACAAGATTGATCCTCGGATGGGAGCCCAGTACTTCAGTGACCACTTTCCGAACCTCCGGGTTTTTATGGACTGGAAATATTATATACGTATCCGGGAATATCTCAAGCGTCCGATGCAAAGCCTGATAAATTTGACGCATCGGTTCACCGAGATTTTCCCTGCGATGGGTTGTGACCAAAATCAGCCGCGAAGCTCCTCCCTGTTTGAGGATTGTTTGGATGTGCGGGTCAACAAAACTATACTCCGGTTTCACTGCGGCTAATAAAGCATCAATGACTGTATTGCCTGTCACAAATATCTTTTCCGGTTCAACGCCTTCGCGTAAAAGATTCCTTTTCGCAGTTTCCGTGGGAGCAAAATGGAGATCCGTAAGAACGCTTGTCAGTTTACGATTCATTTCTTCCGGAAACGGCGAATACTTGTTACCTGTTCGTAGCCCGGCTTCTACATGTCCGACCGGGATTTGCGCATAAAAAGCGGCCAGGGCAGCTACAAACGTGGTTGTTGTGTCTCCATGTACCAGGACCAGATCAGGGAGTTCACGTTGAAGAATCTCTCTGAGCTCGCCAAGTACCCGTGTGGTGATATCAGTTAACGTTTGACCGTGCTTCATGAGGTTCAGATCAAAATCAGGGACTATTTTGAACAACTCCAAAACCTGATCCAGCATCTCACGGTGCTGGGCTGTCACGGTAACCTGACAGAGGATTGACCCTTTCTGTCGAAGCGCCTGGATCACCGGAGCCATCTTTATGGCCTCCGGGCGTGTCCCAAACACGACCATCACTTTTTTTGGATTTTTCAAGTTTGTACTCCCTTCGGGCGATATCGAGGTTCGGGGTTCGAGGTTCGAGATTCGAAAATTTGGCGAGGTCCGAGGCACTAGTTCGAGGTTCGAGGTTCGAGGTTCGAGGTTCGAGGTTCGAAGTTTATCGCAATTCGTGCCTCGCAAATTCCAGGCCCGCTTCTCTTGCCATGCTCACAGCAAGTTGATCCGGATAGGAATGAGTATAGACCACACGCCGTATCCCGGCATTAATCAGCAATTTTGTGCACAACACGCAAGGTTGATGGGTCACATAAAGGTCTGCTCCCATAATCGCGACTCCATGCTTCGCAGCTTGTACCAGGGCATTTTGCTCGGCATGCACGGCACGGCAGATCTCCTGACGTTCCCCCGAAGGAACGCTTAAGCTTTGCCGCAAGCAACCGACTTCATCACAATGGAGGAGTCCTGAGGGACTCCCGTTATATCCCGTACTCAAAATTTGTTTTTCTTTAACCATCACAGCTCCAACCTGGCGGCGCAGGCACGTTGAGCGCTCAGCCACCATGAAAGCCAACTGCATAAAATAACTATCCCAACCTGGACGTTTTCCCTGTGTCACCATTTTATCCCAACCAATCGGTCCCAACTCTTGATCCTATTTTGCATATAAGGGAAACTCAGCGCATAGCGAGCTGACAATTTCCCGTGCTTTTGCCAGTTTATCAGGTTCATGGGGTGAGGTCAAGGCGTAGTCCATCGCCTCGGCGATTCTCTTCATCCCCTCCAGATTCATGCCCCGCGATGTAACTGCCGGCGTGCCAATGCGAATTCCGCTTGTGATAAAAGGACTTGCCGGATCAAAGGGAATCGTGTTTTTATTGACTGTAATGCCTGCTTCATGCAGGATGTTTTGCGCCTCTTTACCTGTCAACCCGTTGGTCCGCACATCCACAAGCATCAGATGGTTGTCCGTTCCTCCTGAGACAAGACGGAACCCCCGGTCCATTAGAGCTTGGGCCAAGGCTTTGGCATTTTCCACAATCCTGGTCTGGTACGCTTTAAAGTCCGGCTGCAGGGCTTCCCCAAAAGCAACCGCTTTTGCGGCGACGACATGCATCAGGGGACCCCCCTGAATTCCAGGAAAAATAGCCTTATCAATCGCTGGCGCGTGCTCCTTCCTACAGAGAATAAAACCCCCACGCGGTCCTCTTAACGTCTTGTGAGTGGTGGAGGTCACGAAGTGCGCGTATGGGACAGGGGACGGATGTAATCCCGCGGCCACGAGTCCGGCGAAGTGCGCCATATCCGCCAGAAAAAAGGCGCCCACTTCATCTGCAATTGCACGCATTTTGACAAAGTCAATGACCCGCGGATAGGCGCTGGCCCCCGCAACAATCATCTTTGGCTGATGTTCAAGCGCTAACTGTCGAACCTGATCATAGTCAATGCGTTCCGTTTTGGAGTCAACTCCGTAAGGAACAAAGTTAAAATAAATCCCCGAGATATTCACCGGACTCCCATGTGTCAAGTGCCCCCCGTGGGACAGATTCATGCCCAGTACCGTGTCTCCTGGTTTTAAGAAGGCAAAATAAACCGCCATATTGGCTTGTGACCCGGAATGAGGCTGGACATTAGCATGCTCTGCGCCAAAGATTTCCTTCACGCGTTCCCGCGCCAGGTTTTCGACCACATCGACAAATTCGCATCCGCCATAATACCTTTTTCCCGGATACCCTTCCGCATATTTGTTAGTTAAAACAGACCCTTGTGCCGCCAGCACTGCCCGACTGACAAAGTTCTCTGAAGCAATCAACTCAATGGTGTTTCTCTGACGGTCCTCTTCCTGCTCCATGGCTTGCGCGACTTCCGGGTCTTGGGATTTCACCCATTGATCAATATAATCCACTTCGTTTCACTCCTATTCAGTGTACTCGGCCCGGGGGCCGCCGATGAGGCGGGGGCGGGTGTGCGCCAGGGTTAAGTGGGCTTCTCCCAGTTCCTTGACATGGATGCGAATGGGTATCGCCACCGGGCGAAGGTGCATGCCGATAAATGTATCACCGATGTCAATGCCGGCATGTCCTTGTATGCGCTCTACCATCAGAGGGGAAGAAAATTTCCTCCAGGCCTGCACCGTCATGGCACCTCCGGCATGCAAGGCTGGCAATACCATAACCACCTCTAAGCCATAGCGCTCCACGCAAGCTTCTTCCACAACCAACGCCCGATTGATATGTTCACATCCCTGCACCGCTAAAAAGATCCCTTGTTGGTGAACCCGTTCCAACAAAGGCGGCAGCAACACCCCGGCAACCTCCAAACTGCTTCCCTGACCGATCTGTTGACCGATAACTTCACTGGTGCTGCACCCTAAAACGAGGATCTGCCCCCGTCTTAAATTGGCCTTGAGGAAAAAGGCATCGAGTACATCCTCCCAGACATTGGCCATCACATGCAATTTCTCTGCAACGTTTTTATCCATGAGAAAAGGGCTTCCTCCTCGCTTCGACAAATGACTCGAACCGGACGTTCGAGATTCAAATATGCTCACCGCGTTCGATGTCCGCTATCAAATTTAAACGACGGGCGTGCCTGCCCCCTAGAAACTCTGTTTTCAAAAAGATATCCACAATGTCAAAGGCAAGGCCGGCGCCAATCACCCGAGCGCCTAGCGCTAAAACGTTGGCATTATTATGTTCTCTGGCCATCCGGGCAGAAAACGTCTCTGAACAGACCGCAGCACGGATTCCTGAAATTTTATTCGCGGCCATGGAAATCCCCTGCCCTGTTCCACAGATCGCGATTCCCAAGTCCGCCTCTCCCTTGATGATCGCACTTCCTACAGCAAAACCATACTTGGGATAATCCACGGAATCGGCCGAGTAGGTCCCCAGATCTAGAACCTTTAATCCCTGTGCTTCCAAATGCTTACGAATGGCTTCCTTGAGTTCGTAACCACCGTGATCGGCTCCCAACGCAACTCTCATGTTCATTTCTCCATCCTTATAACCTTATAAACTATAGTTCTCCATATTACTGCACAATCCCTGCTTATGCGAGGCACGAAGTGCGAGGCGATAATCCCTCCTCAATTCCTAGAAGAGCAATTTGACACCGATCAGCAATAACGCCAAGCCGCCGAGCAATTCAGCCTTATCTCCTAACCGCGTTCCCATCACACGCCCCAAAACCAGGCCTATCCCTGTCATCAGCCCAGCAATCACGCCGATGATCATGACCGTGATAAAGAGCTCCGCTCTGATCGTTCCCAAGGAGAACCCTACGCTTAAGGCATCTAAACTTACACCGGCAGCTAACACATAGATACCGAATCCACTGAGGGAAATATTAGTCGATAAGTTATCCTGAAAAAGAACATTCCTCGCTTCCCTAAAAGAAAAATGTTCAATGGTTGGCCGATAAACCTTGTAAAGCATTCTCCCCCCCAACCCGATGAGAACCAAGGCTCCTATCCCACCGGCATAACGACCGAGAATCGATCCCAGCGCCTGACCCAACATCATCCCGCCAAGCGGCATGACCACATGAAAAACGGCCACAACCAACGACAAGTGTAAAATCATGCTTTTCCTGACCCCTGCCAAGCCGATAGCTAACGACAATGAAAATGCATCTGCTCCCAAGGCAATTGCAACTGCCACAACCCATGCCAAATTCAATACCCTTCCCTCCGTTCATATGCCTATGTATATGCAAAGGAAAGAGTTTATTAGACGGATTCGGCAAGAAGATTGGGATTGAACACAATGCCTTGTACCCCTGCTAGACGTCTAGAATCCGCTTACCGGCCGCTTTTTGTAATCGATTCATAATAGCAGTCCCCAAGCCTCCTTCTTCGACCCCTTCAGCCAATATCAAATCCATTCCCTGTTCATCACACAGTCGAAGCCCCTCAAACAAGTTACGCGCCACTTCTTCCGGTCGATCTTTAGACCCCAGAACAAACAGGAGATCCGGCAGCAGGCTATGTAAAAAAGGCGCTCTCTCCAGCGAGCAAAGAACCCCGACCTTTTTCAGTCTGGCATGTCCCTTCTGAATTTCATGTCCCATCCGCCGGCTGATGCGCTCGGACGAGCCAAGCAGCAGAATCAGCTCTCCTTGAGGAGCGTAGTGCCTATATTTCATGCCGGGCGCTTTGGGAGCCTGGGTCTCCGATGGGGTGTCCGCCCGCACCGCGCCAAGTACCTTCTCCAACTGTTCCCTGGAAATTCCGCCAGGTCGAAGGATGGTGGGAATCCCCCCACTCAGATCAAGCACAGTTGATTCCAGCCCAACCTGACAAGCCCCCGCGTCCAGGATCAGTGGAATTTTACCTGACATATCACGCCAGACATGGCTGCCCCTTGTCGGACTGGGTTTCCCCGAGAGGTTAGCGCTTGGCGCGGCAAGCGGCAGGGCTGTTTCCTCGATAAGGCGGAGGGCAACCGGATGTCTGGGCATCCGAATCGCCACGTTGGCCAGACCGGCAGTGACAATCTCCGGAACCTTGGTCGTTTTTGACAAAACCAAGGTCAACGGACCCGGCCAGAAATGTTGAATACATAGTTCTGCTTCCGGTGTCCAGTTGGCAACCAAAATATTGGCCATAGTACGGTTGCAAACATGCACAATTAAGGGATTATCCTGGGGGCGTCCTTTTGCTTCGAAAATCCTGGCACAGGCTGAAGCATCCAGGGCATTAGCCCCTAAGCCATAGACTGTTTCTGTCGGAAAAGCTACCAATTCCCCTGCTTGCAGCAGCGCTGCAGCCTCTTTGATCAGTTCAGCTTCCGGGTGTAGTCCATCAATATAACTTCGTTTTGTCAGCATCTTGCTTCCCTCGCTATAATCACCCGGTCGCGCCCCGCCAAGTCCGGGAAAACCTGTGTTTTAAAATCCTTCGTCCGGAACATCTTACAAACCGCGTCAGCCTGCTTCCAGCCTATTTCCATCAGGAGTTGCCCCTGAGGGTTTAATAAGACCCTAATCTCTTCCGCCAGTCTGCGGTAAAAGTCCAAACCGTCTTGGCCCCCTAATAAGGCCATAGCGGGTTCACGGAAAATCTCCGGAGCGCACTGCCCATATTCCTCCGCTGAAACATAGGGAGGATTCATAATAATATAGTCCCAGCGTTCACCCCGGATAGGCTTCACAAAGTCCCCTTGGCGCCACTGCACTGAGACACCCAAACGCCCGGCATTCTCGCGCGCAACATCCAGGGCATCTTGTGAAAGATCAGTTCCAGCCACTTCCGCCTGAGGATAATAATGCGCCATCGCAATAGCGAGCGCCCCGCTTCCCGTACAAAGATCCACGACCCTGATCAAGCGGTCCTGCTCTTGTTTTGCTTCCAACCTTACCAGTCCAAGCCACTTCTCGACTAACAGCTCGCTGTCCGCTCGCGGGATAAGCGCCCGCTCGTCAATGCAGAAGGAAAGTCCCATGAACTCCTGACGCTTTAAGATGTATTGGAGAGGCTCGTGCCCGGCTCGGCGAAAAATACTTCTCCGGTAGTCCGCCTCCTCTTGCTCAGACATAATGCGGTCCCAATCAAGATAAAGGCGGTCACGAGACACGTCCAAAACTCCGGCTAATAACAAGTCTGCATCAAAGCGGGCATTATCGATCTCTTTTTCCAGGAGCCTCGCTTCACCCCAATGCATTCCCTCCAGAATTTTCATGTTACTGCGCCTTCAGACGTTCAGCCTGAGCGGACGAATTCAGAGCTTGAATAATTTCTTCCAAGTCTCCCGTAAGGATCGTCTCCAGGCGATGCAAGGTTAAACCGATGCGATGGTCTGTAACCCGTCCCTGCGGGAAGTTATAGGTTCTAATCCGTTCACTCCGGTCTCCTGTACCCACCTGACTTCGGCGCTCAGAGGCCTGCTCTCCGCTCGCCTCTTCTTGTGCTTTCTCCAAGATACGAGCACGCAAGACGCGCAAGGCTTTCTCCTTGTTCTTGAGCTGGGATTTTTCATCCTGGCAAGTCGCGATAATTCCCGTGGGTAGATGGGTAATTCGAACCGCCGACTGGGTGGTATTCACGCACTGTCCGCCAGGTCCGCTGGAACAGTAGATATCGATGCGCAAGTCATTCGGATTAATCGAGACTTCCACTTCTTCTGCTTCGGCCAAGACGGCCACCGTGGTCGTAGACGTATGAATCCTTCCTCCGGACTCTGTTACTGGAATCCGTTGCACCCGGTGCACACCACTTTCAAATTTTAGTTTGCTATAGGCCCCATGCCCTTCCAGAAGAAAAATAATTTCCTTATAACCGCCCTGATCTGAGTAGCTTGCACTCAGGGCTTCCGTTTTCCAACCCTGCCCTTCCGCATAGCGGGTATACATTTTATAAAGGTCTCCGGCAAACAAAGCCGCCTCATCGCCGCCTGCTCCCGCCCGAATTTCCATAATCACATTTTTCTCGTCCAACGGATCCTTGGGCAAGAGAAAGACCTGGATTTTTGCTTCCAGTTCCTGAGAAACGTTCCGCAATTGATCTCGCTCCTGCTCCGCCATTTCCTGCATGTCGGGGTCAAGTTTTTCCAGGAGCAGGTTTTCTGTTTCCTCAAGCTCACGCCGTACTCTCTGATATTCCCTAAATGTCGTGACCAGATTTGTCATGCCAGCCTGGGCTTTAGCATATTTTTGCCACGCACTCTGATTGGAAATTATTTCCGGGTCACTGAGCAGCTCGGTGAATTCATCATATTTCCGTTCAATCTCGTAAAGTTTCTCTAACATTTTTCACACCCCAAAATTTAGGTAAGTTCCTGGCCAGTTTCCAAAACACCTTTCAAGGCAGCCAAGGCGACCTCCAGTTGGGCATCGTCGGGTTCCCGCGTGGTTAATTTCTGCAAGAACAAACCTGGTACAATCAGCCAATGAAGCCGCGGCGATTCCAAATTTCGAGCCGAGAATTTAAGGATTTCATAAGCAATCCCGGCCACTAAAGGCATAAGCAGCATGCGGGAAAGCAACCGCCACCACAAGGGATGCAGCCCCACAAAAGCGAACACAAAGATACTGACAACAACCACGATCAGGAGGAAACTTGTCCCGCAGCGCGGGTGTAATCTGGAGAATAGGCGTGCATTTTCTACCGTTAGTTCCTTCCCTGATTCATAGGTAAAAATGGCTTTATGCTCTGCGCCATGATATTGAAAAACCCGTTGAATGTCTTTGAGCCGGGAAATGATCACAATGTACAGAAAAAACACGACAAGCCTTATGGCCCCCTCCAATAAATTCTGCCGCACGACCCCGGTTACCTTTCCTTGCAGCAAGTGCGCCGCTGCCGTCGGCAGTCCTACAAAAAGCAACAGACCGAGACCAAAAGCAAGCCCTATGGTCAGAGCCATTTCCCAAAACCCCAGTTCTTCTCCGTCCTCTTCTTCTCCCATTGAACGATTGGCCGAATAAGTCAAGGCGCGGGTTCCCACAATCAATGAATCCACGAGCGCTGCAAACCCCCGGATCAACGGCAGCTTAAAAATGGGTTTTTGGGCCCATGTATTGAGCTGAAGGTACGAAACCTCGATCTCCCCATTCGGCAGCCTCACCGCAATAGCGCTCTCCCGTGGTCCCCGCATCATAACCCCTTCTATGACCGCTTGCCCGCCATATTGAACCGGTTTTCCCATCCTGGGTCCTCCTCTATTATATCGAGGCGCGAGGCTCGAAGTTCGAGGTTCGAAGGTTTGATTCGATGCTCGCGCATCGCCCATCGCCCATCGCGCCTCGCCAAACATTTACGCAAAAAGCAGAGCTTGCGCTCTGCTTTTCCATCAGCAACGACCGCAGGTCGTTGTTTACATCCCATATTTCTTTTTAAACTTATCAACCCGTCCGCCAACATCGACAAACCGCTGTACCCCGGTATAGAAGGGATGGCATTTCGAACAAATTTCCACTTTAATGTTTTTCCTTGTGCTGCCGGTTGGAATGACTTCTCCGCAAGCACATGTCACCGTGGTTTGTTCGTATTTCGGGTGAATTTTTTCTTTCATGTCTTCACCTTCTTTCCTATTTGGATAAAGGCGCCATATGTCGCGCCTGCTAATGACATAATTCCAGTCAACTATATTAGTTTAGCACAAATAACATTAACTGGTCAAATCCTATTTTCTAACGTTTGGCTCGATAACACTCTCTAATCTCTCCAATAATTTTTTGGATAAACTTTCCGGGCTCGGTTTTTTATTTTGATTGCCAACTAATTCAGCTATACGCTGATTGACGTTCTCCTGATATAAGCCGCCATGGTAGCAGATTACCGCTTCAATATCATATTCTGTCAGCTTTTGTAAAGTCTTTTCATATAAGTCCGCATCGAAATTAGTAAATTCCAACGCTTTGTTCAGTTTTCCGCCGGCCACAACTAGGGCGTCGCCGGCAATAAGCGTCTTACTCTGTCTCAGATAAAGGCAAATATGCCCCAAGGTATGACCCGGCGTGTATATGACCGTGATTCCGCCGCAGTAAGGTAATTCCTCGCCATCGGTTACGGTTTTGGCTACCCTGATTTTATTGTTTTCAAAGAAGGCCTGGAGCTTATCACGCAATGTTTTCGTTTCTTCCGGCCTGATGTTTTGCAGCGCCTCAATCTGTGCCAGCCTGAGCGATCGCTTCGTGCCTTCAAGATATGGTTTTTCTTCCTCATGCGCCAGTACTTCGATCGGTAATTCATTTTGTAAACCTAGAGCGTTACCCATATGGTCCACATCCTGATGCGTAAGGATTACCTTTTTGAGCTTGCTAAAAGGTACACCGGCCTTCTCCATGGCCTCGCGAATTTGGGGCAATTGCCCTGGATACCCGGTATCAACCAGGATGACAGGATCATTTAAGATTAGGGTTGGATAAACGATTAATGGTTTACCCATATAATTTTTCGTTAATTCCAGCATTTTAATTTCATTGTTTAATTGCATAGTTAACCTCGATTCAGCTTTTAATATTTAGTATCCCTGGTGACAGATAGTGCAGTCAGATCCTCCTTTCAACTCAACATTTTTTCGATTACCCAAATCATATAAAGCGGAATATTCTCCCGTCCATTATCCTTTTTCAGATTAAGCATAGATGTTCTGACAGAGATCTCCGGATTATATTTTTCACGATATACTCCCAAGCTTCGTGCTTTCACATTAGTAGAAGATTTTACCTCAATGGGAACGATTTTTTCGCCAAACTGTACAATAAAGTCCACCTCGGCAGTATTACCTGATTTCCAATAATACGGAACGTCGCCATGTAGATTGATAAGCTCACATAAAACAAAATTTTCTGCTATAGCTCCCTTAAATTCCGAATATAGTATCGACTCTTCAAAGATCGATGCTGCCGGCAATCTTGACATTCTTCTCAGCAGTCCTATGTCTGACATGTAGAGTTTGAAATAGCTTTGATTTGAATATGCAGATAAAGGCATAGCCGGCCTATCAATTTTACAAACCTTATAGGCCATTCCCGCACTAACGAGCCACTGCAAAGCATCTTCTAAATCTTTGGCCCTCGCTCCAGGCTTGACATGTCCATAAACGAATTTACCATTTTCCTTAGCCAATTGGTTAGGTATACTTTTCCATATTAATGATAGCTTTGGGAAATCTGTTGAAGGCGCATGTTTAGCAAAATCCAATTCATAAGAGTTGAGGATTACGTCTTGTATCCTTTCAACCTCAGAGACATCTTTACTATCCAGCCACTTTGCAACTACTTCCGGCATTCCGCCTGTAACATAATACGTTTTTAATAAGCTTATCAGCTTATCCGCAAATATTTGAGGAACAGAAGTATTAATGTCAATTTCTTCAAGATAATCAAGCAGCATTTGCTCATCATGGGCAAGCACGAATTCATAAAAACTCATGGGACGAAGTGTTAAAAAGTCAACTTTACCAACTGGAAATGATAATGGCTTTGATAACGAGATTCCTGGTAGAGAACCGGCGGATACAATCTGATATTCTGGAGCTTGCTCGTGGAAATATTTAAGAGAAGTTAACGCCTTGTTGCAAAACTGAATCTCATCAAAAATAATAAGCGTTGATTTAGGCTTTATTAGCTTTTTTGCTAAAATACCAAGTTCTATCAAAATTCTCTTAGGATCTAAGTCTTGGTCAAAACGCTCTGCTAAAGCTGGATTTCCCTCAAAGTTAAAATACGCAACATCTTCATAATTTTCTTTGCCAAATTCCTTAAGGATATAGGTTTTTCCACATTGACGAACACCTTTAAGTATTAACGGTTTTCTGCTTTTTCGATTCTTCCATTCGATTAATTCATTTATAATTAATCTTTCCATTTTGTTCACCATCTAACATTATAGATATCTCTTTTGCTCTTCGATCTGCATTTTCTATATCTATAATAATACAATAATTATTCATTGTCAATATCATCCACTTTTCCTTGGTTATATTGCTCCGATATTACCGCTTGTTTCATACCTCGTTTGGTCCGAAAGTCAGGTAGTGGCTTGTGATGTGTCCGCTAATGCCGGAATGGCTATAGAAAAGCAACAAATTAAGTAGTGAAATTAATTCTCCTACATATAATATAATGTGCTACTAGAGTAAGTCCTTATATTCAAAAGATATCGTTGAAATAAGGCGGGGTAGCACATTTTAAACATATTAGGGATTTCATTCTTGACAAAACGAATATAAATGATATATTAATATTATCAGTGTAAGTCCTTATTAGTTGCAAGAAATTGTAAGCTACATGTGCTGTAGCCAACGTAAGGCAGGATGGACGAGATAACCTAGGTTATCTCGTCTTCGTTATTATAATCCTTCCCTCCAGCCATTTGCCCCATTCTCCATACTTGAGCAAGGCCTTGGCCTCCGTCAGCCGCTTTCCGATCTCGACGGTGGCGACCAAGTAGATCCTTTCCGTCTAGTATTTGAACATGTTAATCTCAGTCGCGATTACATGCGGCGTGCGTCCGCTGATGATCTCAGTTTCAGTTACTGTTTCAGTTACTATATCAGACATGATATCCACGCTCCTTGGGACAAATTTCATTTATGTAGCCAAGCTAAGGAGTGTGACAACCTCAGTCGTCAAACATTAATACGAGGGTAGTATCCCGCTGTTTGGTTGGAACAGCAGGGCGCTTCCCTAGTAGACAATTGGCCTTTTGCAAATCTGGTTTTAAATGCTCAAACAATTTTATATTATCTAATGCTCCCGTAGGCATAAAGTATTGGCGATATGTAGCCCATTTTTGCATTCTTTGCCTTCAATCTGCATTAAAGTTACCAACGTTATTTAAGATATCAAGCAGCCATGACTCAGTTTATAGAAACCGGCAAGTTTTCTCCGGCCATAACCAATATGGGGATCATCAGTCCGTTGCCGTTTGGACAAATCCCTGCCTATGACGCCTATCTTGTTCCGCCAACTATTAAAGTACCCGGATTTTTACTCGGGGCTGGCGCTTATGAGCCTTCCCATAGGACTGAAGATGTTGATGCGTTGATGCACTATCCGGCAATGCGGATGCCGGGAAACAACGGAAGAAACACATTCAAATGAACATCAGGTAAACCAAGGAACCTTGATTCCGGGTGCTGCCTGTCTCCTAAAGGAAAAGCTCGTAAAGTTTGCGGAGGAATTATGCAGTCCAACTCATTGGCTATTGTCGCCAATATTTTCCCTCCGGCGGAAAGAGGCAAATATCAAGGCCTGATGGGTGGAGTATTGGGAAAAACAGCTTCAAATTCAGGGTTTATAACCACACCCATGATGTTAGGTCTGGTTATAGCCAGCACCACCAGCGGGCAAATAGTATCTAGGACCGGCAAGTACAAAAGCCTGCTTTATCAGGTTTTGCAATAATGGCAGCCGGTATGGTCCGTTTAGTTTAACCAAGCTGCCGGATGTATTGAATAATTTCTATGCCTCGATAGACTGAGAGGTGATATTATGCGTAAAGCCTTCTTGAATATGGTAATTATATGGTAATACTGAACATAAAAGATAAGGTGAGCTATATTTGAAGCTAAACATAGCCAATGAAAAAACAACTTTGTTTGCTGTTACTGTCACATCTTTTTTGACTACATTTATGGGCAGCTCCATAACACTATCAATACCTTCCATAGGCACGGAATTCAACAGCAGTACGATATTGCTCAACTGGATAGTTACGGGCTATATATTGGCATCTGCTGCTTTTTCACTGCCAATGGGAAGGTTTTCCGATATCGCCGGAAGAAAAAGGATATTCTTAGGCGGCATATGGTTGTTTTCTATATTTTCTTTATTATCAGGACTGACATGGTCTATACAGGCGCTTATCATCTTCAGAATTATGCAAGGATTAGCCAGTGCGATGATTTTTAGTACGAACATGGCAATTTTGGTTTCCACATTTCCTCCACAAAAAAGAGGACTCGCTTTAGGCTTTTCCACCTCTGCTACATATATAGG
>JBAQLX010000006.1:0-13082 GCA_049302315.1 Desulfosporosinus sp. | reverse complement strand
GTTTAGCGTTGAATTTTGCCGGGAAATAAGCTACACCTTCCATTTCCGGAAACTGGACGACAGATTTTCCATCTTTAAAGATTATGGTGATCTTGCAGGCTTCATATACCTTCTGCAAGCCTTCCAGAAGCGCGCATAATGCAGCCTCGTCTCCTCTGTTATTCCAATGTGCGTTTACGATAGTTATATTTATCGTTTTATTATCCAAATTAAATCAACCTCCAATTGTACTGCCCCCCAATGGAACTGCTAAATAAGCAATCGGGTTGTTTTATTATACTAAAATAACCTAGATAAGGAAAAAATAAGTTTGCATTATTCCTAATTTCATAACCATTCTCCCACTTATTTATCTGCTTTCCCTTTCCCGCGTATAAAAATATCTGTTAAAGTTGTTAGTAAATAATTATAACATTCCAGTTTAAACATCCAAGCCAGCCCAGAATAAATAACGATTCCGACAAACACCTGTAAAAGCAAGGTAGTCCATACCGACATTCCCAACCACTGAATACTGTAAACCACCGCCCCCATCAGCAGGGACAATAATAATGAGGGTAGAATATCCTTACATTGCTCAATATAGCTATAATTGAGCAGTTTTTTGTTGGGATAGGCATTTATAAATGAACAAATGATTCCACCTGGAACTGCCCCCAATGCGATGGCATAGACACCATAAAACACAGTCACAGTCAATATTGACAAACCCACAATTTTCTTAATAATTTCCAACTTTAAAAAGATGTCACTGCGTCCCAGGGCATTGATAGCCTGTAGATTTGCCGTATGTATTGGCCATAAGGCATAACTCGCACAGAATATTTGTAGAAATGGAACGCAGGGCAGCCATTTATCGGTCAGTAAAATCTTAACCAGCGGTTCAGCAGTAACAGCTAGTCCTACCATCATTGGAAATATTATAAATGAACTGGTCACAATCGCCCGCCGTAGCATATCCTTAACTCGTTTTCTATTATCCTGCTGAGATGACAGAACTGGTAGCATCACCGACTGTATAGACCCAGTAATATTGCTTACGATTAATGCCGGAAATTGGTCACCTCTATTATAAAAGCCTAACATCGCGGGATTATAAATTTTCCCGATAATAAGGCTGCGCAAATTCATGTAAAGGGTATCAATTAATGATGAAGCTAATAACTTCCAGCCAAATGAGAACAGGCCTTTGACTCTTTCAATTGAAAACAGTAACCTCGGTCGCCAATTAACCGTGAACCATAGAATCAATGTAATTAATAACTGATTACATATTTGCTGTCCTACCAGAGCCCATACGCCAAAGCCTGCATAAGCCATACACATCCCGCCTGTGCCTGATATCAGTATTGCGCCTGTACTGCTGAAAAACAGCTTCTTAAACTGCATCTTTCGTGCTATAACGGCATTCTGAATTGAATTAAATGCCCCAAAGAACAGCGTGATAGATAATACTCTGAACACCGGTATAAGCCGCGGTTCTTCATAAAATTCGGCGAGAAAAGGTGCAGTAAAAAATAATACTATATATAATACAATGGCAATTAACAGGCTAAGGTAAAAGACCGACGAGAAGTCGCTTTCGTCTGCATCTTTTTTTTGAATAAGCGATGTATTGAAGCCACTCTGGACGAACACACTGGCAATACTAGTAAATATTATTACAAGTGCTATCAAACCGTAATCTTTCGGAAGAAGTAGTCTTGCCAACACAATTTGTACGACAAATTGTATCCCTTGGGTTCCTCCCCGCTCCATGAGTTTCCAAAAGAGTCCGTTCAGGACCTGAACCTTGTTAATTTCATTGTTCATCTTAAAAAATTCCGTTTTACTTTGATTAAAATTTTTGCAATGCCCGGAAAATATTGTTCAAGAAATAGCCTAATTTTCGTACTTGTATATAAGGCAGAATAAATCTCTTCGAATTCCACTTCTTTCGCTTCTGTAAATCTTCCCTGAAAAATAAGTGAATAAAACTGATGGTACTTCTTAGTTTTTATTATTGCATGGTCATATTTATACTTTGTATATCTATTAATTTCATCCAACATATCAATAAGTTCACTATGAAATCTAACACGCTTCTCAACACTTTCTGAAGATATTTTATTTGTCCAAGAACCAGGTACGCCTACTCTGTATGCTGACATAAATTCATCTATGTAATACACTGTTCCTTGCAGAGCTAAGTAGATAGCTGATGGGTAATCACCAATAGGTGCATTATTGTAAAAGTCGGGCCTATTACCGAAAAATACTGCTGGGTATAACATTGAATTCGTACCAAAAAGTCCACCACCACCTAGAATCACTTCTTCAACAGTGTATACTTTATCGCCTCGATTTGGGCGCATATGCGGTTTGAAATACGACCTATCTGGTTTAACTCTGTATACAGCATGTACACACAAACTACATTCTGGACTCTTTTCCATATAATCCACTTGTTTTTGTAATTTGAATGGATCTGTCCAATAATCATCTCCTTCGCAATTAGCAATATACTTTCCATTTGCGCGTTCTCCATTTAATCGCCCAACGTTTACTCCTTTTGAATACTGGTTCTCAGTTTGATATATAGGCCTAATTTTATTTGGGTATTTATTTTCGTATTTTCTTATGATTTCAGCCGTTTTATCTGTTGATGCATCATCGTGTATTACTATTTCATAATCAAAATCCGTTTTTTGCATTAAAAAACTTTCTATTGCATCTGCAATAAAGTTTTCATGATTATATGTTATACAGCATATGCTAACCATCACTTCATTTGCCATGTCCGGTCCCCT
Organism: Desulfosporosinus sp.; assembly: GCA_049302315.1. Taxonomy (GTDB): domain Bacteria; phylum Bacillota; class Desulfitobacteriia; order Desulfitobacteriales; family Desulfitobacteriaceae; genus Desulfosporosinus. The sequence goes on along the minus strand of JBAQLX010000006.1, from coordinate 10,293 downwards.
TTTTGCAGAATTTGATTACTTATCCTTAAATGCTAACATTTCTATTGCTCGATTTAGTAATGTCTTTTATCCTTCTCATATTCCTTGCAGAAGGCTATATCATGTTCCTATGACCTGTGTACCGGCTGCCGTTCGGTCAGTGATCATGTGCTTCCCCCGTACTTATCCCATCACTTCGCAGATTCCGGTTTAACAGCATTTGACCCCCTAACGTTTATTCATCAGTCCTTCACTTTTTTCAGCATCTTGATACTCGCATGACTGGCCTACCAGACTTTTCATTACTATATAAATAGCTTTGTTAAATTTTATTACTTTTTTCTATATACGAACGCTTTAACAATATATACTAACAATATTCCCCAAACAATAGCTCGCACCAAAGTAGAAGAATATCCTCTAACCAAACCTAACATTCCCCAAAATACTGGTACGTAGTAGGCAGTTACAATATAATCCCTACTCTTCGCTTTGTGCGAAATTATTTCGCTAATCTTCTGGATCACCACTCCGAATATAAGCGAGAACAAGACAGAAAAACGTCCAAAATTAAAAATTAATTCCCCAATGTAAGATCCACCAATATTTTGACTTCCTAATAATACACCTGTATTTTGCAACTCAAGTCCATACATCGCTTTTTGAGAAAGTGTTGTGAAAATGCCACCAATATTTGGGAACGCATTGACAAAACTCAATATATATGTAAGACCATAAGTGTACTTAGAAAATTCATTTATATAAAACACTGTTGCTATTGGAGTGTATACAGTCTCTCCAAATTGATATAACAAATCCACAATAGGATTTCTATCAAAGATGAAATATCGAAATGTATCCCTTATCATATCTAAATTTATGTTCGATTGATTTCGTATTTCTGAAACAGTCAGCAAAAGATTAACTCCTAAATATGCCAATAGTACAAGCAAAAACACACTAACAATCTTAACCTTTTTTCTATGCTCCCTGTTCATGTAGTAGATATATGATATCGTAATAATATAACAGACAGCATCTAGTCGATGGCCGGAAAACATGGTAAGAGTAAGGTATAAAACCATTACTATGAAAATCGCTGTTTGTTTTTTTGCTTGATATCGAGTTGACATAAGCATAAGTGCAAATCCTGTTATATACAACTCTGAAAAAGAATAAAATACTCCCGGCATCATTTTTTCATACGTACTCAAATACCCTTCTCTTAATCCAGTTAAAATATTTCCAGTATCAATATATAACCTTAAAGGGAAAGTTAGGAATAATATGATTAAGCCAATAGTACGGCAGTTCTTCGTATCCGAAATACTTAATAAGTCAAGTCCTTTAAGTGTTAATATATTATAGCCTTCTTTGGAAACACGATTTACAGACAACATCATCCCTAAAGAGGTGCAGTTAATAATAATGAAACAACTATATATTGCACTTTTATATATTGAACTTGGATATAAAAGAATGGAGTTGGTTACACCAGAATGTTCAAAAACTCCAAATGCAATAACCTCACCGAAGTGAAATATATATAACAATAAAACAAACATAGTTGATAGGCTAAACAGTGAAATGCTTAATAACCGAAAATGAACTATACTCAATACTGCATGTATTATAACAATAATCGGGATTATTCTAATCCATTCTGTATATTCATATGTCGTATTAGTATACAGAAACAATATATTAAATATAAGTGAAATAAACATAAATGAAAGTATGGTTAACGTTTTTCTTTTTGATAAAAGCATATCCATTCTCCTAGTCAAATTGTACATATTAAGTTAAATATACGCATTCAATTTTTATTAGAACTCTCAGTGCTATGATATATCTCTTAACAATAGTCACTATCTAGCTATATTAGCTATAATTTCATGCAATTTAACTTTATGCAACTCTTTTGAAAAAGCTAAAGATCGCTGAGTAGCTTGTTTTTGGTAATACTGGTACTTATCATTATCAGTTAACAAACATATTATTGCATCAGCTAGATAGCCTTCATTTTTAGGCTCATCAGATTCACCCGACAAGAAAGGGGGAACCAAAACACCAAAATCCGCCCATTCAATAGTTTCAGTTGTCTTTTCTTGATACTTCGTATTTAGTATTTCACGTGGACCGCTCTTGCAGTCTGTTGAAATAACTGGCATTCCGCAAATCATCGCCTCAATCAACGCATTAGGCAATCCCTCACTAATAGACGAAAGTATGTAAAGAGAACATTTTGAAATTGATGAAAACGGGTTATCCTGATAACCCAAAAAAATAACTTTATCAACCAAATTCAATTCATACACATAATCCTGTAATTTTTGTGTATCCATTCCGTCGCCGACTATATATAACTTAAGTTCTGGAATGCTTTTTGACACAATTGCAAATGAATTGATTAAATGACGGAAACCCTTAATATTTTCTACTCTTCCCATAGAGGTAATAGATGGAGTAAGTATCCCTGCACAAGGTATTGCTTCAGCTTTGTTTCTAATTTCTTCTATATCGTACGGATTATAAAGACAAAATGTTTTACTTTCGCAATGAATCAATGAATTCAATTTATTCGCTATTTGGTTTGAAACTGCAAGGATAGCATCTGCTTTTGTATATACAATTCGCCACAATAATCGTCCCACAAAAGTTAAAGGCAAGAAAGAATATCCATGAATAGATATAATAATTTTATCAGAACAACGTGACATTACATTAACTAAGCTTGCTGAAACACAAAATGAATATGAAATATCGATACCAAGTTTCTTTTTTATACGCCTTAATGCGATTACTCTTTTTATAGTAATTATTACTTTTTTAAGAAAAGAATTTGCTGGTGGAATGTTTAGATTAACTATTCTGCAATCGGGATCTAGCTTAGCATCCTCTAATGTAAACACAACTATTGAGACATTATATTTCTCCTTCAATAACGAAACTGTCTCACAAGCGACCTTCTGACATCCTCCGAAACTTAATGTCGGGATTACAAGTAATATGTTTTTCATTGATGAATTCTCCTTCCAAGCACAAATATTAGTTGCTCTTTATTTCGTATAGTATATTAATTCACCTACAGCTCTCTAGTAAGTCTCCACTTAAGTGATTTCGTACTTGTTAGATTAACATCTCCTCCAGTAGATACTATAGACACCTTCCCGCTGGAGCAAACTCTACGCACTCCTGTGGTTCCATGTCTGTTAACAAGCAATAAATTGTTCCTGCGGCAAAGCTATCACCGCTTCCCACTCAATATCAATCGAATACTCTTTGGTAAATATGATTTATCTTTATAGGATACATATAGCATGCCAGCCCACTTATGTCATCTGCAGAAATACTCGTTCTATAAGTAATAGCTTTATACTTGCAGCCAAATCTACTAGATATTATTGACGCGACTTAACGCTATGACTTTATCACTTATCTATATACCCTACCATTACCATCGCCACTCATTAGGTTTCTTACCTCTGCTACGCTTATTCTATTAAAATCGCCCTCAATGGAGTGCTTTAAACAACTAGCAGCAACAGCAAATTCGAGACATTCTTGCAGCGTCGTTTCCTGAATCAACCCATATATAAGTCCCGCTCCGAAACTGTCACCGCAACCTACTCTATCTACGATATGGACTGCATACTCTTTGGAGAAGTAATACTCACCATCTACCGCCGAATAAAGCATACCTGCCCATTTATTGTCGTTAGCTGATATACTGGTTCTAAGAGTGATTGCGACATATTTGCATCCAAAACGATCATATAGTTTCTTTGCTACTTCTCTATAGCCTTCATGATTGAGCTTTCCTGTCGACACATCTGTGTTCTCTGCTCTAATACTGAAGACTTTCTCTGCATCTTCTTCGTTTGCGATACACACGTCTACATAAGGCATAAGTCTGCTCATAACTTTCTCCGCTTGCTCAGATGACCATAAATTATTTCTATAATTCAAATCGCAGCTTATATTGATGCCTTTCTCTTTTGCTTTTATGCAAGCCTCCACGCACATATCTGCAACATTCTGACTCAAAGCAGGGTTGATTCCGGTAAAGTGAAACCAACCCGCGTCTTCAAATATTGCATCCCAGTCGAAGTCCTGCTTATCAGCCATCGCAATAGCAGAATAAGCTCTATCATACAGTACCTTCGATGAACGTTGACTTGCTCCTTTTTCCAAATAGTATAGCCCTAAACGCTCTCCACCTCTTACGATGGAGGAAATATCTACCCCAAAATATCTCAAAGAATTAACCGCTGCTTGCCCAACATCACTATGAGGCAATTTGGTCACATATTTTGATTTTAATCCAAACAAGGCAAGCGATACTGCGACATTTGCCTCTGCACCACAAAAACTAGTTTCAAATATATTGCTTTGAAAAAGCCTTTGATAACCTGGAGACGCCAAGCGAAGCAACAACTCACCGAAAGTAACCACTTGCATCTTTATGCATCCCCCAACCTGACAAATTTCTGGTCAGTAACAAACTCTATCTGGACTTGCTTGGAGAACTCTCTCAGCATTTTTTCCATCCCTGCATTCATTGCATCCATCACGGTGCTTCTCTTCATAAACGCCATATCTCGTTCCGCAAAGTTCTTATATACATCATGCGAGTATCCATCCAACCCAGCAATTTTTATTCTTTTAACACCTAATTCTATCAGTAGATTGATAAGCATCATGCCGGCATTGTCCATAACAGCTTCAACATCATTCAATAGCTTGGAATAATTTACGATGTAGCAACTTTTGCAATCATCTTTTATATTTGATGTTACTATCAGCTTTAACTTGTCCTTATACTTCATATCATCGTATCTGCGCAAATTGCTAACAAATACATAGTCGCAGTCGAAGGTATCTGACTTGAAATTAACGCAAATAGTAATTGTATCGGGCTCCGATATTGCTTTGTATATCTTGTCAGCTTCGCTATTAATACTGCTGCCAGGTGCAATCATGACCACTGTCTTGTTATTGAAAACTTTAGCCAGTTCTTCCCGTGCATAACTATCTGTTATCTTATTCGCCTGATACTCGTTATACAATTCCTCAATATACACCTTATCAAAGTTATTCTTTTTGTTTGGGTCCATACCGCCCAATATGTCATTTATGTTCTCAACTGTAAGAGTACTCTTATCATCCAAGAATGAAGCGTAATTAGGATGGCAGTTATGGATAGCAGAAACATAATGCGGGAGTGAGTATCCCCAATAATTGGTTATGTAAACGGGACCTAAGACTTGATCTATTATCTGCAACAAAGGCTTTGCTTTATAATCCCCCCCGTTAGAGTCATTCAAATATTCGATGAAAAGCTCAGTGTTGAGATTGCCGGCACCTCTGCCCATGCCGAATACACTGGAATCGATAATCAACTTACGCTTGGTTTTCAAGTCCGCCAATGCCTGTGCGTTTGAATAAGACAATTGGATGTTGTTATGGGAGTGGTAACCGACATAGATGTCCTTGTCCAGATTATGGTCTACCATGTAATACAATCGCAGCATGTCGTTTCTCTTCATTACACCAAAGCTGTCAACAATATAAAACGCATAGGGTTTTATTTCGTTTGCGGCTTTGATAAGACTAAGAAATTCAACATCTGTGTATGACAGCGATACCATGGGCTGCATAAATAGCTTATATCTCTTTTCCGTAATGCCCCTACAAAACTGTAGAGCAGCTTCCATGTCTTTTTTATGAAATGCCACCCTCAACCCGTCAATGGATGTACCATCATGCTCCGTTAAGTTATTAATATCATACTCACCGTAGTTGATCATACATACTGTCATGGCATTCTGGCAATCATCTGGCAACAATTCCACTAAATTTCCCACCGAATCAAACTGTGAGCATTCTACATTGTATTGTCTCTTCTCAGTCATGAAACCACATTCGACAATGTCAATATTGGCCTCTACCAGCTTTGATATTATCTTTCTTATATTTTCTTTACCAAATTCCCAGTTGTTTATATATCCTCCGTCTCTGAGTGTGCAATCTAACACTCTCACCCTATTCATGGCTCGCCTCCTTTACACTGTTTTAGCTCAATAACGAGCTGTACAGCTTAGCAGTCGCAGTGACTTTGTTGATGTATTACATCTTTACTCATCTATATTATCTGCCTTGCAGTTTCGCACTCATTTTAGCTCTGACTTTCTCTAAGTCCTTGGGCGTATCTACTGCTACCGTATCAGAATTCACTTCTATAAATTGGACCCGATACCCACTCTCAATGAACCTCAAGATTTCGATGTCTTCAATGCTTTCAATCTTGCCCCTCGGCGATTCGCAATAGAACTGCAGAGCCTCCGGCTTAAACCCATACACACAGACTTGCTTATAATAACAATAGTCAATGCTTCCCTTGGGGTACGGCGCGGCGCTCCTCGTCAAATAGATACCGATACCGTCTCTGTTGGTAATTACCTTGGGAACAGTAAAGTTGACTACATCCACAGGGTCTTTGATTGCGGTCATCAGATTAGACACCTGCAAATCCAGATTTGTGAAAAAGGGCTTGATTGCTTCCAGAATAGTTTCCGGTTCAATCATCGGCTCGTCACCTTGAATGTTTACAATCAAGTCAGCAGGTATTTTCCTCGCAACTTCTCCGATTCTGTCCGTTCCTGTTTCGTGCTCATCTGATGTCATAATGACATTAACAGCGTGTTCTTCGCATGCCGCTTTAATTTTTTCATCATCAGTCGCCACATAGACAGCATCGAACTCCTTCACCTTGATAGCTTGTTGGTATACCCACCAAATCATCGGTTTGCCACAGATGTCCGCCAGAGGCTTGCCCAAGAATCTGCTGGATTTGTACCTTGCCGGGATAACTCCAATGATCTTCATGACTCTTCCCTCTCCTTATTTTACCACATTCAGTTTGGATGACAGGTCGTTAGCTAAATTCCTTAGTTTGCCTTCACATTTTATCCATTCAAATAAATCTGGTACACTATAAAACACCTTGATTTTCTCATCCTGTAATGACGGGAAAGTATTAAACACCGAAATATCTTTTGCATTCGTCAATATTGCTCCTGATACCGAATTATTGTACACAGCCTCAAGAAGAGTCGTTGATTTTCTTGAAAAGCATATATTGTAAGAAACTGCTTCATTTAGATCCTCAACAAAAGTTACTCTGCCTTCGTATTGCGCGTAATCCGATTTTTTGTCTTTCGGGTGTAACTTGATGGATAACTGCATCTGCTCTTTCTCCATTAAAGGAAGCAGCTCATCTATAATTCGTCTATTTACATATACTTCTATCGGCTCTGTGAAAAAGACTATGCTTCTATCTTCTTTCTTTGTAGAAGAGACTTCAAACATTTGTCGAGCAATATCTTCGTCATATATGAACTTCTCTGAGTCATACAAAGCGTTCAAATGTTTTGCTGCTTGCCAGCTAGTCGTATAGAATTTATCGCAAGTAAAACAGTGCGGAAGTTTAAAGCCATATTCTAATCCGTGGGGTATACATACTGTCTTGATATTGTACCTTTTCGCAGTTTGTTCTTCGATAATAGCGAACCTGTCTAAATTGTTTCCCGTATAGAAAGTATCTCCCTCGCGCATAGCAAAATAGCCATCAATCATATAACTATACAACAGGGTATGGACCACTCGCTTGCTGTAATATGCAAAAGCATCCAGTGCACTACTAATTCCTATACATTCTTTTATCATTGCCTTATATTGTCTCAGTTCGCTATAAGACCTTATCCATGCTTTTAATACCCAACTTATCCTTCTTGCTCTTCCGAAGCAATTATATATCGTTTCTCTATCTTTTAGCTGTTCAATCTTAACGTTTACATCCCTTAAGAAGGAAAGTTTATTTCTGGCCGCTGGAGTACGTATGATCGCAAACTCACCTTTTCTAGTATCAATCTTGTCAGAATATGGTATTACTAGCATTCTCCACATTAAATATCCTGTAGACGCAAGTATTGAAATATATCCACGAACTGCTTTGTCAATTCTATACAAATTAGAGACTCCGCTTAGTTTTAGATTACATCGCCTCGCTACATCTACCAATATTGGATATAATGAATCTTCAGGTTCTTCCATTATAATTAATTGGATTTTGTTCTTTTCAATAAAGAGTGTAATTGCAATGGCTGAATGTATTCGGTATAAGAACACCTCATTAACAACACAGATATCGCTCTCATATTCGTGTGCATACTTATTACTATATTGATAGAGCTCTTCGTTCAGTAAATCATTAAGCGAAAGTGTATTCTCCATATATATCAATTTATCTTTTTTAACAAATAGCTTATTCACTTTCTTACTTTCCCCATACAGTCATATTCGCTATCTTGGAATAACTCTGAATCAACTTAACCACCTTAACACTTACATTTGTATCAGCATAATCCTCAGCCATAACCGTCTCCTCTCCATTCTCATACATCGCAACGGCAAGCTCCACTGCCTGCTCTACATCTTCACCTTTGATGCCACCAATAATAACTGTACCCTTATCAATCACTTCCGGTCTTTCGGTAGAAGTTCTTATGAGAACTCCCGGAAAACCAAGCATTGCACTTTCTTCAGACAATGTTCCGCTATCTGAGAGAACACAATATGCGTTCATCTGTAGATGGTTATAATCGATAAATCCAAACGGGCTCATACTCTGCACAAGAGGGTGGAATATGAATCCCCGCTGCTCGATAAACTTCTTGCTTCTTGGATGCATTGAGTAGATAATCGGCATCTGATACTTTTCTGCAATTCTATTCACTGATGTCATCAAAGACATAAAGTTATCCTCCAAATCAATGTTCTCTTCCCTGTGAGCCGAGAGCAAAATGTATTTGCCCTTTTCTAATCCTAATCGTTCCAACACTCCTGAAGACTGTATCTTTTCCATATGGTCACGCAGTACCTCTCTCATCGGGGAACCAGTCACGAATATAGTCTTTCCATCTATGCCTTCAGATAACAGATAGCGTCTGCTGTGCTCTGTGTATGGAAGGTTGATATCCGAAATATGATCCACGATCTTTCTGTTAACCATTTCAGATACATTCCAATCCCAACAACGATTACCAGCCTCCATATGGAAGATAGGCACTTTTAGTCTCTTGGCTGAGATTGCCGCAAGAGCCGAGTTGGTATCGCCAAGAATGAGAAGTGCATCCGGTCTTTCTTTTTGAATCACCTCATAGGACTTAGCAATAATATTTCCCATAGTCTCGCCTAAAGTACCTCCCACACTGTCCAAATAATAGTCTACCGCACGTAGCCCCAGATCCTCGAAGAATACCTCGTTTAAGGTGCAGTCCCAGTTCTGCCCTGTGTGAACGAGGATATGATTAAAGTATTTATCACAAGCCTTTATGCAGGCTGATAATCGAATGATTTCAGGTCTTGTCCCGAGGATAGTCATGACCTTCAGTTTATTTCCATTTATCTTATCTACCACTCTCTACACTTCCTCATAGTAAGTGTCCGGTTTCTCAGGATTAAAGCATTCATTTACCCACATAAATGTAACCATGTCTGTATCTCCTAAGTTCTCAATGTTGTGTGTATAGCCGGTTGGAATGTCTACCACTTCCAACCTATCTCCGCTAACGTGGTATTCGATTACTTCACTCTCTCCAATTCTTCTAAATCTAATAACTCCCGAACCGCTCACCACCAAGAACTTCTCATTCTTACTGTGGTGCCAGTGGTTGCCCTTTGTGATACCAGGCTTGGAGATGTTGACAGATACTTGTCCTCTCTCGGGAGTACGAATGATTTCAGTAAAGCTTCCTCGATCGTCAACATTCATTTTTATGGGATAGCTAAAATCATTCTCTGGAAGAAAGCTCAAATATGTGCTGTAGAGGTTCTTCTCCAATTGATTCGACATATCAACAACAGAAAGATTACTTCTACTCTTTTTAAAAGAGCGGATCTTATCCGTTAATGCACCCAATTTGATAGAGTGTGTAACTGGAACGATACAATGACTATCTTCTACTGTTGGACTGCCCTCTAGTACTTTCAAAAATTCCTCAACCACATCATCTATATAACACAATATCAAATCTGCTTCCGGATTGTTGACTTGAATTGGAAGATCTCTCGCAATATTATAGCAGAAAGTCGCAACCACTGTATTGTAGTTTGGTTGGCTCCACTTGCCATAAATATTGTTCAAACGGTAGATGTACACTGGCGCACCAGTAGTCTTTCCATATTCAATTAGAACCCCTTCACCCTGCTTTTTACTCCGGCCGTATGGGTTGTCCTTCTCAACCTGAATGC
>JBAQLX010000005.1:0-2849 GCA_049302315.1 Desulfosporosinus sp. | reverse complement strand
GGGACACTCGTCCATCCATGGACAGCGCATAAAGGAGAGTTTATGTTGAAACGTTCTAGATCATCGTACATTATATTGGCATCTATCCTCTTGGTAATCACCACGATAATCGTTTTATATTACTTACCAAAGTACAAAACAGCGCCAACCAACGTTCCAATTAATTCTTCTCCGTCACCCGTTGATCCATTAACTGTCTCTATCGAATCCAACGGTGTTCCCTCATCTCCTACTTCAACAACACCTCTCACCCCGTCTTCAGCTCTTCCGCCGCTCCATGTCTCTGATTCAAAAGCACTAGCCTTGTATGACCAAGGACTCAAACTCTATTATCAACGCCAATTTCCAGAAGCACTCGTCCTCTTAAATCAAGCGTTGGCAGTTGACGCTCAATGTTATGAAGCACTAAATGCCAAAGGAGCGACCTTAGCCTTTCAGGGACGCTACGATCAAGGGCTTGCCCTTATTCAACAAGCCCTTGATCTGAATCCATCGTTTGTGTATGGCCATTTCAACCAAGGCTTGGCTAATGAACTGGCCGGACGCTGGGACCCGTCCATTGCCGCGTATCAAAAGGCTTTGCAACTCGATGATCGCAATACATGGAGTTATTACGGCATCGCGAGCATATACGGGCGTCTTGGGAATATTGATAAAGTCTTGGAATATCTCCAACCAGCGATTACCCTCGACCCTGATGTCAAGGAAGCAGCCTGTGACGAAAAGGATTTCGCCTCCGTCCGTAAGGATCCCCGTTTTCAAGCCCTAGTCAAACCCTAGCCTACGTTAATAGTGTCTCCAAACGTTCTACAAGTCCCACAAAAACTTGTAGGGCATTCTGTACAGGAACAGGGGTCTCCATATCGACACCGGCTTTACACAACAATTTAATTGGATAATCCGAACTACCACCGCTCAGGAATTCCAAATATCTAGCCACAGCTGGCTCCCCTTCATCTATAATCGCCCGGGCAAAGGCCGTCGCCGCAGAGAATCCAGTTGCATATTTGTAAACATAAAACGCATTGTAAAAATGTGGAATGCGCGCCCATTCTAAAGCAATTTCCGGATCTAGGATCACCTCTGACCCATAATAGACGGCATTTAGCTTACGATAGATTTCAGATAGGGCGTCGGCAGTTAAAGCGCCTCCTTCTTCGACAACCGAGTGAATCTTTTTCTCAAATTCAGCAAACATGGTTTGCCTGAAAATAGTACCTCGGAACTGCTCAAGATAATGATTAATCAAATAAGCAAGGGTTTTAGGGTCTTTTGTAATTTCCAAGAGATGCTCCATAACCAACGCTTCATTTAAAGTAGAAGCAACTTCGGCCACAAAGATTTTATAGCCCGCATAAAGATGGGGTTGTTCACGATTAGAAAAAAAAGTATGCATGGAATGCCCCATTTCATGGGCGAGGGTAAACATAGAATCCAAAGTGTCTTGATGATTGAGTAAGACATAGGGATGGGAACGATAAGTTCCCCAGGAATAAGCGCCGCTGGTCTTCCCTTCATTTTCATAAACATCAATCCATTTTTTCCGGAACCCTTCTTCCAGAATTTTGAGATAGTCTCTTCCTAACGGCTTAAGACCCTCAATTAACATGTCTTTGGCTTCCTTATAGGTTATCACCATTGTCGTTTCGGGAACAATTGGAACATAGATATCAAACATATGCAACTCGTCAAGTTGCAAGGCTTTTTTCCGCAGTTGGACATAGCGATGCATCTGGGGCAGAAATTCGTGAACCGTATCGATCAGGGAATCATACACCTTTAAGGGAACACGGTCATCATCTAAGGAAGCCTCAATCGCCGAAGGATAGTTGCGAGCCTTGGCAAAAAAGACATCGGATTTTATGCTGGCATTCAAGGTTGCCGCCCACGTATTCTTTTGCTTCTCATACGTATGATAAAGCGTCTCAAAGGCCGCTTTTCGCACATCCCGTTTATAGCTTTCCATGAACTTGATAAAATTTCCCTTGGTTAGTTCGATTGATTGGTCCGATTCGTCGACAATATCCGGAAATTTTAAGTCCGCGTTATTGGCCATAGAAAAGATCGCCCCGGGAGCCTCCGCTAATTCTCCGGCTTCGGCGATCAATTTTTCCTCGCTTGAACTGAGAATATGCTCTTTCTTGCGCAGAATATCTTCCAGCGCGTGGTCATACAATTTCATTTTTTCAGATGTCGCGCGGAATTCCTCCAGCCGCCCTTCAGGCAGAGCTAACAATTCCGGGACCACAAAGGACACTGAACTGCTCACCTTCACAGCCAGGGCTCCTGCACGATCTGTCAAGGCCTGATAGTTGGCATTGCGGTTATCCTCATCCCGTCGCATACGGGCATAAGCATATACTTCTTCAATTTGTAAACTCAAATCATCCAGCCACTCAAAACACGAAATTAAGGTCGCCGGAGCGTCTGCTAAATGTCCTTCGAATTTTTTCCCTTCACCTAAAAGCTTTTCGACGTGAACGAACTCTTTCTCCCACTGAGCATTATCGGAAAAAGTGTCCTCCAAATGCCACTTGGTAGCCTCCGGCATTTCTGTTCTGGACTTCAGTCTTCGTTGTTCCATAATTTTCCCTCCAAGAAATATAGTCTCACTTATTATATACAGACGAAACGTAAATTACCATTTCCCTGGAACTTTGTTCTAAAATGCGAAACAGGCAGCGTACGTTCCACTGCCTGTTTCTTCCGCTTGATCCACTAATCCCCCAGGAAGGTTCCCCAACCTTCCGTTTCTATTTTACTCGATTTTAGCCCCCTTCGCAAGTGTGTTGCATCACCCAAACTATAACAACACTTGTTATGAATGTCTATCTGTATTATGATACTAA
>JBAQLX010000004.1:0-1698 GCA_049302315.1 Desulfosporosinus sp. | reverse complement strand
CGCAGTATATATAGCCTCCTCAGTTTCTTTGGCTAACTTAAATTGATATCGTTCTGAAAAACGTATTGCCCTTAGTATCCGAGTAGGGTCGTCTATAAAGCTAATATTATGCAAGAAACGAATTTTTCTTTGCTGTAAATCCCGCTTCCCGCCATAATAATCCACAAGTTCCCCAAAACGCTCGGCATTCAAACAGATGGCCATGGCATTGATCGTAAAGTCGCGTCGAAACAGGTCATCCCGCAGGCAGGATTCCTCTACTTGAGGTAATGCTCCGGGGGAGGAATAATATTCCCAGCGCGTACTGGCTACGTCAAGATGACTCCCATCGGGAAAAACAAGCTGGGCTGTTCCAAACTTAATATGCTCAGTGAGTTTCCCGTCCGGCAGGCGTTTTAGCAATGCTTTGGCAAATTGACCACCACTACCTTCGACGACAAAATCCAGATCTTGAGTGGGGAAAAAGAGGAGCAAATCCCTGACAAATCCTCCTGCAATATAAACGGAACACCCTTCTTCCTTGGCGGTATCCCGCACAGCTTCAAGGAGCTTCCGTTTCTCTACTGGGAGACCTTCTATCAAATCCAAAATATCCTGACGCATGGCGATACTGCGCTCGCGAACAAGTTGCGTTTCCATAGGAACCGAACCTCCATGAACGAAACGCAAAACATCCGATCGGGAAACGATGCCAACGACATTTCCTTCTTCAACCACTGGGAGACGCCCAATATCATGCTGCACCATCAGACGCTGGACTTCATCCCAAGGCGCCTCTGCTTCTACTGTAATCACCCGTGTCGTCATAAAACCCTTCACTGGTGCGTGTTTCAGACCGTGTTTAATTGATTTTTCCACATCTCGCCGGGAAATAATCCCCACTAAACGCTTATCTTCAGTGACAGGTACTCCGGTATGCCCATAACGCAATAGAATTTGTTCAACCTCACCAAGCGGCGTCTCCGGGGTCACGGTCTTAACAGGATAACTCATCATATCGCGCACAAGATGAGGGCGTATCGCGCGACTCCGAAGCCCTTGACGCAGTTGTTTCATTATTATCGATATTTCAGCGTTTTTAATGGTTGCCGAAGCAGCTCTCGCATGGCCCGCCCCACCAAATAACCGTACTAACCCATCGACGGGCAAACCTCTCCTTCTGGAACGGCCCACGACGTACACCCGATTCTCCATTTTGACCAACAGAAACCATGTATCAGCGCTTTCAAGTTCCCCAACTTGATGAGCCAATATAGCAAGCCCTCCGACATAGTCTTCTGTCTCAGCGTACGAAAGATACACGGGCAAGCCCTCAAAGAATTCAGTCTGCCCCTGGTCAAGCAATTGTTGCAATAGTGCTTTTTGTTCCTCCGCAAGTGGCCGTCGTAAATACTCGGCAATAACCCCTAAATTCGCTCCTTGCCCTAATAAATAAACCACAGCCTGAACATCACGAACTGTGGTACTTTCAAACAATAAGCTTCCAGTATCGTCATAGATTCCGATGGCAATCAACGTTGCTTCAAAACCACTTAAGGGTAACCCAAGCGCTGCCAATTTTTCAACGAGGATTGTTGCGCACGCTCCAACCGTTTCAATAACCATACCCGGTTTGAGTTCTCCAGAATAGGGATGATGGTCATAAATTTCCACCTGAACATCAGGGAGCTTAGCCAACTTTTCGCCCAGCAAGCCCGC
>JBAQLX010000003.1:0-6246 GCA_049302315.1 Desulfosporosinus sp. | reverse complement strand
TAATACGGTGACTGCCCGAATGATTTCTCCAGTCACAATACCTGTGATGACTGCTGTTCCTAACGCTGCCCAAACCATCCATGTCGCCCATCTGTCAACGATTCTGATAATAGGAGCTTTATTAGCGTCTGCATCTTTTACAAAGTAGATTAATTAAGGCATAATATGAGTATAACTATGATAGATCTAATCTTAAGGAGGTATCGGGTATGCCAACCATCAAGTCGTCCACCTCACTTCGCAACGAATATAGCAAAATCTCCAAATACTGCCATGAAACCAGCGAACCCGTGTATATTACCGTCAACGGCGAAGGCGATTTGACAGTGATGAGTATAGAGGCTTTTGAGAAGCGCGAACGGGCACTGGAAATCCGTGAAAAGCTGCTGGAAGCACAGTTGCAAAAAGCCAACGGTGTGCCTTTGCTGGACTTCGACGAAGCTATGAGCGAACTGAAGGAATTGGCACATGGTAAAATATAAAATTAAAATCATGCAGATTGCGCAAGATGATATGAAGGCTATTGTTGCGCATATTCGCATAAATGATCCCGCTGCAGCTATTAGAATGTATGAAGATATAAAAACATCAATCGGCAAACTGGCGGACTTTCCGCTCTTGGGTCCAGTGCCTTTGGACAGGAAGATCGCTGAACAGGGCTATCGCATGATCGTTGTTGATCCCTATCTGGTGTTCTACATCCTTGTCATGGAGGATAACACGGTGGAAATTCATCGTGTACTTCACTGCAAACAGGATTTTTCACGCATCAGAGTCATTTGAGGTCAAATGAATTAACTGACAAGCAAGCGCGTAAAAAACATCTCCGTTATTGTGACAGGAGATGTTTAATATAGTGTTACCTGATATATACAATATCTAAATCAGTAAAAAGGATCCCATCTAAATGATCTATTTCATGACAGAAGGATTTTGCTAACTCTCCTTGACCTGTCAAAATAATCTCCTCGCCATTTTCATTTAAAGCTTGCACCACTACCCTTGCCGGTCTCTTTACTAAACCCAATGTACTAGGAATACTTAAACATCTCTCTCTAACTTTTTGACCCCCTTCCTGCTTAATTATCTTTGGATTGACTAACTTAATAAGCCCTTCTCCAATATCGATAACAACCAATCTCTTTAATATTCCTATTTGCGGGGCCGCTAACCCTTCACCGTGTTCTGTATACATTGTTTCTGCCATATCATTTAATATTTGTCTTATTTCATCATCAACTACATCAACTATCTCGCTCTCTTTTCTTAATATTTCATCACCAGAATATCTGATTTGTCTTGTCTGGCTCTTAATATCCTGATTAGCTTCCAATGTTGCTAATGACCCTTCGCTTTGAACTGCCTCTTTTGCTGCACAGGTTAATTGAGATACATTGTTACCAGAAAGTGCAGATCCGGCTAGAAGAATAACTACTATAATTACGACCAAGATCCTTCTCTTTTTACTCATACCTTCACCCTTCAATTTCCCGCTCATCATATTTTCCAGCAACCCAATGCCCTTAACTAAGGTCAACGTTATCCGTCCCATCTGCTCTCTTCAGTGTTAAAATATGAAAATGAGTATAAATAAAGGAATATGGCCGTGATGTTCTAACCCTCACGATCATTTAGATGACGAATTTAGGTAAGACCGTTTAATATGTGGCTATGGGTGACCCACCTTTGAGTATTGGCGGTGACGCGTTCTTTTTGGATGAATGCCAAACCCATGTTTAAGAACTATGGAACAAGGAGTAATGCTATTTTCGATTCTTTTTCTTTGGTTTATGTAAAAGCAGTGATGCTATATATACTACTAAACAAGTAGATACAAATATGATATAAGTGGGATTTCCCGAAAATAAGATGTTGCTTGTCCCGCCTCCAATTACTTCAACGCTTACGGATTCCTTTGCTGGCGATATAATAATACCCCCAAGGATTATTGCCATAACTATAAATACACTTGATATTATAAAATGTTTTATAAAACTCCGTTCTGTTTTTTTCATCATTTAACTCCCCCTTGTTTTCTCCCAGTCTACTATACTAGACAAACCGAAATTTGCATACTACCTGGACATACGGTATTTTCTGAACGAAGCTTTCATAATATTACCCCGATCCTTGGCTAACAAACCGCTAATAATATTAATAATCGTGCTTTTCCCAACGCCGTTAGGTCCTAAGAGCCCGAATATCTCCCCTTCTTCTATTTCGAGGCAAATGTTGTCCGCCGCTATAGTGTCGCCGAATTTTTTCACGAGTTTTTCAATACTGATTATCTTCATTGAAAATCCCTCTCCTTTTTTAACCTAAGCTATGTATATGAAAAGTGGCGGCCTTAGCTTAGTACATAAGGTCACCACTTTGCTATGACGAAAGTCATATGTATGAACCAACTCGTAAACGCATTGGATTTCCGTGGCCTTTTCGAGGCTTAATATCGCCAATTGGCGGACGAATGGCTAGACCCGTCAATGCTTTGCGAATACGTTCTTGAACGATTCTTTCCTGCTTAGCAATGAATTTCACCGAATCATGGTTTATTAACAATTGGTAAATTGAGCTCATGCATCGCATCCTCCCATGACACGAATTCGGTGTTATTTTTCAATTGCCATTTTTCTTCTTCACTCAACGGTAAATCGTCCGGCTCCATTTGGTTAATCTCGTCCCAATCTGGCCGTATGTGATGAATTGTCAAAAACTTTAAACAATTATATTTAAGAGCTTTAGTATATCGTCATTACTAAGTGACACGAAAATACCCCCTCTAATGTTCGCTAATCTTTCAGCTAAGATAAGCTTATCATGTCCACTAATAAAAACCAGCTCTCAAATGTAAAATATTGGTCTATTTCTCCCCAAACATCGCTATCTGTCTGGCTTCTGTACTTCTAAACACTGCTTTCTCCAATCTTTCATCCTCTTGCAGTGTGCCGGGATCGCGGATGATTTCTTCGAATTTGAGGTATTCGTTGTTCCCGACGGCAGTCGAGCGGATCTTGAGCATGTAGATCAGGTTGAAACAGTTCATGATCGAGTTCTGTTTAAGATCGGAGAGGCAAATAAGCTGAGTGCGGTGCTGTTTGGCAATTTCAAATAAAGGATTCAGTAAATGTTCAGAAGAGATCGGACCGAACGGATTATCCATAATCAGGACTCTGGTATCTTTCTCGGATAGGCCGCCTGAGCCTTCCATGGCCCTGGTGCGAGCGTAGCTCATTAAGGCGGATAAAACCGAGAAGAATACCACAAATTTCTCTCCGCCGGAATTCTCGTGGACAGCATCTTCCCACTGTTTTAACCGACTATTCTTCATTGTGTAGTCGATTTTATAGACACTTATGGGGATATGGGAATTGCCGAGGTAGATATTGAGCAACTCCCGGCTGGACATCCGCTTGATTACACTTCGTCTAATTTCTTCCGCTTTCTTATTCAGCCTGCTTTCCTGGCGGACCTTCTCGATCGTTTCTTCGATATATTTCTTCATCCGGTCCCTAGCATTTTCTATGCTGTCCAGCGCCAAGTCTATTTTCAGCATTTGGATAGGACGGCTGCGGCCTTGGAGACGCACCTTGGAGTTATCCGAGATCCACTGAATCTCTTCGAAAAATCTCATTCCTTGCAGGAAACTCTGTTCCGCCAGATTGTTCTTATTTTGTTCCAGATTCGCCAGTTGGAGTTCATAGATCTTCAGCAGGTCGGAAAGTTTCTCCTGATGGATGCTCATACATTCATAGAGATAAAAAAAGCGGTCATAGGAAAGGATGGATGGCCCGCCGCTGTCATCCTTAATCAGGGCATCCTCCCAAAGGTTGTCCAGGCTGCGGAAGATGTTATCGATATTGGCATTTTTTTCGCGGTAGGTCTCTTTCAGAAATCCATAATGATTCCTCAACTGTCCGATGTCTTTGCGGTTCTGTCGGTCTCTATCCCTGTACTGGTGTTGCAGTGTTTTGGTCTGAGCTTCGATATCCTGTTCCGGCACAAAATCTTTAGCGACTTTAATTTCCTGGATATCCAAGGTCTGTCCGATCTGACCTTTCAGTCTTTCATAGAGAGCGCTTTCTGTTTGCAGTTCACGACTCTCTCTGTCCAATTCCATCAGACAGATTCGGGCTTGTTTACGGCGTCCGGAGAAATCCCCCGATATTTCTTCCGGAAGCAGCGGTTTTTCATAGCCGAGACGCTTCACTTCAGCCAAAGCTGAAGCTAAGGCGGTTTTGGCCGACGCTTCCCCTGCTATTGCGGTTTTGTTCTCAAGGCGCAATTGTCGGACCGAAGTATTTAAATGTGTAATCTCTTCCCGAAGAAGACCAGCTTTTTCTTCTTCATATTTGACAGCGGAATAAGCCTCTTCTGGAAGACGGAAATTTTTCAGTTCCGTTCTTTTTTGCCCGATATCCTCCAGCAGATCCTGCTGTTGCCTTTCTAATTGCTTGATTTCTGTAGAGTAGGTTGTTTTTAAAACCTGAAGCCTTTCCGATAATTCTTCGATGCTTCCTTCAACAAGCTGTGTCTCCGGAGCCTTTTGGTAGAGTTCATATTGCTTATGGATATCTTTCTGTTGTTGCTCATTATCGCGCAGTGCATTCTTGACCATGGAAAGTTCTTGCTGCAGATCATTCCGCTGCTCTTCCAATTCGGTCTTCTTTATCTCCAAAGCTTGGCTTTCGTCCAGGACTTTACTCAGTCCCCTGCAGCAAAGCTGATAGGCGGGTTCTTTTTCCAAAAATTCCTGGAAGATTTCGATTCTACTCCGGGCCTGTTGCTGCTTATTCTGGTTTTCGCTTAAGAGATGGCTGATTTCTTCCTGTCTGGTCAGCAAAGCACATCTCTTTTGGTCTGCTTGCTCAATTTGCCGGTCCAGTTCCGCCAACTTAGCTTCCGCCGCTTTTTCCTTTAAGCCTAAGTTATAGCGATCATCCGCAGCATAAACAAACCTGGCGCAAGTGGACTGGTCGGCTACGGTTCTGCGGTGTTCCTCACGATAGTGTTCCCGCTGCTCAAAGGCCCGGCTGCTTTTTTGTTCCAGTTCGGCAACCAGCTTCGCCATGGAGTCATGGGCAAAGATGCGTCCTTCATACAAGCAAGCCAACGCAATTCCCTGGTTGGTTTGCACCATCCGCCCGCTGCTTTCAATTTCCCGGTTTAAATCTTCATAGGAGATAAACGGAACCACGCGTTTCATGGTCAGGTTCGCCACAGCCTCCGCCACCCGGTCTATCTCCGAGCGGGTCAGGATGAAGGCATACGGGAGGAGTGGGTTAGCCTGCAGCATTTTTTGACATAAATCAGCGGGAAGACCTCGTAAATAGGTTTCGCCCGTATCATAGGGAATATCTAACTCGGAAAATAACTTCACCAGCTCCGCCGGTACATGCAGGCGTCCGTTTTTCAGGGAAAGCAGATCTTCCTGAGCATCATGCCAGTGCAGGCCTGCTTGCTCTACGCTGCCCGCCAAGCTTTGGATCTTCTGTTTGAAGGAGGCGGCTAGGCGTGCCGGCTGAAAAAGCAGTTCCGGCGCCAATTCATAGCGTATCAGGATACCTTTGACTTCCGCTGCCAGTTGTTCATATTCCAGGATATCCCGCTTGATATTCTGCAGCTGCGTCTTTTCTTCCGCGTGCTGGGCTTGCCCATACTGAATGCCACTCTCCAGTTCCTGCCGTTCTTGCGTGTTGGCGGCTTGTTCCGCCGCAAACTGACCTTCTTCCTGCTCCAGAGCGGCGAAGTCTTGGCCCAGACCGGTCTTGGCCTGCTCCAATTCAGCTGCGTTCAACTCGCCAAGCAGATTTCGTCTTAAGCTTAGCCCCAGCTTCTGCAGCGTTATGGCGGCATCTTTTTCCGCTTGGTTCTTGCGTTCAGTTAATTGCCCTTTTTGACTGTCAACGGAGCTCTTCTTCTCAGCGGCAGCCTGCAGATCGTCTTCCACTTGCCGAAGGTTTATTTCACCTGCGTTCTTCTTCGCCTGCAAACGCAGGGCAGTCTCCCGATGAAAGGTCAGTTCTTTTTCCAGAAGGTTTTTCAGAGAATATTCCACTTCGCCGATCCGTTGATCTTTATTGTAGTTCGCTTTTTCGGCAGCAAGACTTTCCTCAATCCCGGAAAGCTTGGCTGCCTTATGCCGGATCTCACCCAAGAGTCTGGCAGCCTGTTGGATCTTTTCCGCCATTTGAGCTTGTTCCAGAGAACCTTCCGTACATTTAAGCCTGTTTTCCACTGTGGTTAACA
>JBAQLX010000002.1:0-2688 GCA_049302315.1 Desulfosporosinus sp. | reverse complement strand
GCAGACAGTGTATTAATCCTCACAGACCATAGTAAGGTTGATTATGAACGGGTTGTGGCCAAGGCCCGGCTCATAGTGGATACTCGTAATGCCACAAAAAATGTCCTGGCAAATCGAGAGAGGATTGTTAAAATTTAAAGTGAAACGACTTGGGTATTTGAATTTTAAGGATTGATCTTCAAGTATTCGGGTTTAAGGGGAATCGGCGGATTCCCCTTAAACTTATATCTAAGAGAGAAAAGAGTTGTTGAGTGAAGATGAACGAAGAAAAAAAGATTCGGTTTGCGATCATTGGGTGCGGGAGAATCGCCCCCAAACATGCGGATTCTATTGTAGCGCTTCCTGAGGCGGAACTGGTCGCAGTATGCGATATTATGCCGGAGTTGGCTCAAGCCTTTGCGGATAAATATGGAGCGGAGCCCTATACCGATTATTTGGAGATGTTAAAGAGAGACGACCTTGATGTCGTCACTATTGCAACTTCGAGTGGCTTACATGCTGAGATTGGAATTGCGGCGGCGGAAGCAGGCAAGCATGTCCTGGTAGAAAAGCCCATGGCTATGACCTTAAGAACTGCTGATCAGCTGATTGCGGCTTGCCGCAAAGCAGGCGTTAAATTAGGCGTCGTCCACCAGAACCGTTTTAACGACTCGATAAAACTCCTGCGCACGGCCTTGGAAGGCGGTCGTTTTGGCAGATTAACTCACGGACAGGCAACAGTCCGTTGGAATCGCAATGATAATTATTATACTCAAGCGCCTTGGCGCGGGACTAAATTCCAAGACGGCGGGGTACTTATGAATCAATCCATTCATAACATTGATCTATTACAATGGACCTTTGGGCCGGTGGAGTCTGTTTTTGGCTATACGGCGACTTTTATGCGCAAAATTGAAATGGAAGATATGGGTGCAGCCGTTATCAAGTTCAAAAGCGGGGCTATCGGACTTATCGAAGCAGCCTCAACCATTTATCCAACAAACATTGAAGAGACCCTAAATGTCTTCGGTGAAACGGGATCAGTCATTGTCGGAGGAATAGCAGTTAACCGAATTGAAGTCTGGGAATTACCGAACAGTGAGGAAGAGAAAAAAGAGATCTTCGCCGGTCAGGCAGGGGATCCGCCGAACGTATACGGCTATGGACACAGAGAACTGATAATGGACTTTATCCAGGCCATTCGGGAAGACAGGGAACCGGCAATTTCTGGAGAAGAAGGTCGTAAAGCGCTGGAGATTATCTTAGCGATTTACAAGTGCCAGGAGACGAAGGAGCCTGTTGTGTTTCCGATGGTGGAGAGTTGAATTACAGCCGCTTCACCCATACGCTCGCAGACCAAACTAAGGCAAACCTGCTAGATGCAAGTGGGCGGGGTTCCGCCAAATTCGACCTCCGTGTCTCAGTTGGCGCGGGCTCCATCCTTGGATCCCGCCCCGCTGATGAAAGCGCAGGTTGGCCTAAGTTTGGTAAGCTGCTCACGTAGAGGCCTCACTTGCTGTAAAGCAACTCTCTGGGTTAAAATTACGAGAGAGGGACATTTTATCTCAGCGTTCCATATTGAACTCGTCGGAGCAGACGGTAAATTCCCGATTCTATAGGAGTTCTTTTAGTTCTTGGATATTTAAACCGGCTTGCTCGAGGATACTTTTTAAAGTTTTGGGCTTAAGAATTTTATTAGTGTGTACCGGGACTGTAACTAGAGCACCACCTTCGGATGGTTCGAGGAAGTGGTGGCTACCTTCAATGTATACTAGAATAAACCCGGCTCGTCTTAAAGCAGCCACCATGTCTTTGCCGGATATTCTTGGTTGACGAGGTGTCATATACTAATTACCAGCTCTTGTTTTTCCAAAGGCAAGAACTCTCCTTGAGGTAATGGACGGCCCTGGATTTCTAAAGCTTTTAGATAACCCTTAATAACTTCTTTGGCATTAATTAGTGCTTCTTCAATGGTATCCCCCTCAGTAATACATCCGGGTAAGGCGGGGACAGTCACGGTAAAACCACCGTTCTCCTCGTCGAGATCCAGAATAATCCTAAATCTGTTTTCCATCAGTAAATTCCTCCTTTATTATCTATTATCATGTTTTGCTTATCGTATCCAATAGCTAAAGATCATTTACCTTTTTATTATTATAACATGAACAGTAATTCTGGCGGAACCATATATTCAGGCATTGTAGTCAGTATAAATTTGGTCCAAAAGCTTAATTATGGAGTGGTTATATCGAGGCTCTCCCCATATCTCTTGAAAGGAGTTAAGTTAATGACTTATAATCTAATCGCCTCAACTGCAATCGTACCCACCAGCGTAACAGTCGGACCATTTTGCGTGATCGGAGGAAATGTTGTGCTCGGGGAAAATGTAGTCTTGGGAGTGGGGTGTGTTCTTGGCGATGGATCCAGGGTTGGGGCTGGCAGTGAGTTGGGAAACTATGTTAGCGTCGGAGAAGGGGCGGAAATAGGCGCCCGGACCCGCATAGGGGATCATACCACGCTTTACCCGCAAGTTGAGCTTGGCGAGGACGGCTTTATCGGGAGCAACGCGGCGATCGGGCGTTTGCCTAAGGCTGCGCCTACGAGTACGGTTAAAGCACAAGCTGATTTGCCGCCTCTTCGAATGGGAAATGGCTTCACTGTCGGGTGCTCGGCTGTTCTCTATGCAGGGACGAGCTATGCCGACGCGGC
>JBAQLX010000001.1:0-4844 GCA_049302315.1 Desulfosporosinus sp. | reverse complement strand
TGAACTTGACCCTTCGGACCGATAATGCAATATGCTGTTCCCGCCAAACAACCGCGGCTAAAGCGCATATTAACACCCATTTGTTTGGCTATGCGCATAAACTGAGGAGCACAAGTCGGCTTGAGTTCTATCTTGACGGTCTGTTGTTTCTTCATAATGCGCGTTAGGATTTCCTCATAGGCCTCCGCCCTGAGGGACTCTTCCTCGATCGAAACCGCCCGGCCCGTCGGAACCAGGAAAAAGAAATGGTGGGCAACTGCGCCCAGCTCGACTGCAAAATCTGTAATTGCCTCCACTTCCTGCGCATTCCAATCCATGATCGTCGTGTGAATTTGGAACGGAAGCCCAACTTCCTTACAGATTTTCATTCCCCGAACCGCCCCATCCCAGGCGCCCGGAAATTTGCGGAATTCATCGTGTTTATTCTTGTCCAGAGAGTCCAGAGAAATACCCATACCCATAGCACCGGCACATTTCAGCTGCTGAGCTAATTCATGGGTTATGAGAGTGCCGTTGGTCCCAAACACCGGTCGCAATCCCAAGGACGTTGCATAAGCCACTAATTCTACGATATCCGTCCTCATCAGGGGCTCTCCCCCACTAAAAATCATGATCTTAAAACCTGCTTTAGCAACCTGTTCCAGCAAGGTCCTTGCTTCGGCGGTACTGAGTTCATCTTCCGCCTGGCATCCGGCATCACGGTAGCAATGGTCACAGTACATGTTGCAGGCGTTTGTCGTATTCCAGGAAACTATCATGCCGGTTCCTCCTCTCTAAGCCAACTCGCAACGTCTAAGGCATGATAGGTGATTAATAAATCTGCTCCCGCCCGTTTCATGCCGACCAAGGCCTCCAGGACAATCCGTTTCTCCTCAATCCAGCCGTTCGCTGCCGCCGCTTTGACCATCGCATACTCACCGCTGACGTTATAGGCGGCAACCGGCACTCCGAATCTCTCTTTGGTACGATAGATAATATCACCGTAGGCCAAAGCGGGCTTTACAATAATTAAATCAGCGCCCTCTTCAAGATCCAGGGCTGTTTCCAGCATAGCTTCATTGCCATTCGGAGAATCCATCTGATACGTTCGGCGATCTCCAAACTGAGGCGCCGATCCCGCAGCATCCCGGAAGGGTCCATAAAACCCCGAGGCAAACTTAGCTGCATAGGCCATAATAGGGATGTGCGAAAATCCTTCACGGTCCAACACTTCCCGAATAGCCCCAACCCGCCCATCCATCATATCCGACGGGGCAACCATATCTGCGCCGGCACGTACCTGGGAAAGAGCGGTCTGAGCAAGCAATTCGAGGGTGGGGTCGTTGAGGACTTGTCCGTCCTCAATCAAGCCGCAATGCCCGTGATCGGTATATTCGCACAGGCAGACATCGGTGATGACGTATAGTTTTGGGAAATTCTTTTTGGCTAAGCGGACAGCTTCCTGAACAATCCCCTTCTCATGGTAAGCTCCCGACCCCACGCTATCTTTGCTCTCCGGAATTCCGAATAACAAGACCGCAGGGATCCCCAGCTTCACAACCTCCCCAAGCGCTAAGACAAACTCATCGAGCGAATAATTATAAACGCCGGGCATGGAGAAAATCCCGATTTTTTTATTCTCTCCCGGCATAACAAACATGGGGTAAATCAAATCCTCAACTCGGATATGGTGTTCCCGCACCATACAACGTATCGCTTCATTAGCCCTTAAACGGCGCATACGCCTCTTAAGTTCCATCATTATACTCCCTTCTCCTCGTTCCACCTCGTCGTAACCAAGCCACGTCACAACCAAGCCAATGAATGAAATGAAATTGCAAAGAGAACCATCAAGCGGGAGGAGCGTGTGAGTGCAGACTGTGAAGCGTGAAGACGCACATTGGTCGCACATGCAGAATAGCCCAGAGGTTATGTGCGTTAGCTTCACAGTCAAACGAGCCGCTCCGGAGCTTTGGTGAACGTGCAATTCATTTCCGTTCACTAATCTCTTCGTCCGTCAAATAGCAAGCCGGATCGGACTCCCAGAAATCTCCGGTGACGGCTTCCGCACGTGTCCGGAAATTACCGTTACACATGTCCAGGTATTGACAAGCCGCGCACCGTCCTTTGAGCAAGGATTTGCGGTCTTTTAGTCCGGCCATAATGGGGTGAGAAACATCTGTCCAAATCTCCCCGATTTTACGTTCACGGATATTTCCAAACGAGATATGCTGGGTGAACTGATCGGGATGCACATTTCCTTGCGGATCAACTTCTCCAAAGGCAATACCCGAACGGTTTCCTCCATTGAATCCGATAAGGCCCTTGATCTTTTCAGCCCTGGCTGGATCTTCTTTTAAAGCTTGGATATACATGTACACTCCATCGCAATGGTTATCGACTGTAAGGATTTCCTTTTTCAAGCCGCGCGCTTCAAAATCCCGGGTTCGGCGAATAATCGTATCCATCGCCTGCCGGGATTCTTCCAACGTCACATCTTCGGCAATCATTCGGTTACCTCGGCCCGAATAGACCAGATGGTAAAAGCAAACGCGATCAATGTCCTCGGCTTCAATGAAATCAAAAATCCTGTCCAGTTCTTGAATATTGTGGTGATTGATTGTAAAACGCAGTCCTACCCGTTGGTCTACGGCCACACAGTTTTGAATTCCTTGCATTGCCGCCTTAAAGGCTCCCTTTTTACCTCGGAACTTGTCGTTGACATCTGCAAGCCCATCAAGTGAGATCCCGACATAGGAAATCCCCATGTCTTTTATGCGCCTGGCAACTTCAGGCGTAATCAGTGTACCGTTGGTCGAAAGTGTGGCCCGTAGTCCTTTCGAAATTGAATACTCGGCAAGTTCAAAAAAGTCGGGTCGCATCAGCGGCTCGCCTCCGGAGAAAAGAAGCACTGGAGTTTTAAACTCCGCCAAGTCATCGATAAAACGCTTCGCTTCCTCCGTAGTCATTTCCCCTGGATATTTTTGAGAGTCTGACTCCATATAACAGTGGATACATTTTAAGTTGCACGTCTTGGTCGAATTCCAGACGACAACAGGACCGGAACCTATCGACGTTCCGTTCCGCGCGCCGTGAGAGTTTTTGTTATAGCGCAGAGAATCTCCGAAATATTCGGTATCAAATAAAAGCCTGGTGACACTAATCATGATTATTTCCCTCCAGTAATGCTTCGACCAATCCGCTGATTGTGTATTGAGCTGCTTCTTTGAAAATCTTCAGACCAAGTTCCCGGGCAGTCGCACTCGTGATCGGTCCGATAGAATAGAGCAAGACATCCTCCAGCAAGGAAACATTTCCATCCAAGAGCGTTACAAAATTGCGCACAGTTGAAGAACTGGTAAAGGTAACCGCATGGATCTCCTTTGCGCGAAGCATATGCTGCAATTCTCCACGGTTAGCGCCACCGGTTACCGTCTTATAAACCGGCACATCCCAAACTTCCACACCCATAGCCTTTAGGGATTCCGGCAAAATATTTCTTGCCTCTTCAGCCCTTGCCAGTAATACCCTTTGACCAGATACCACCCGATTTGCTAAACCTTCAACAATTTTTTCTGCTCGGTATTCTTCAGGCATATAGCCGATATGTAGTCCTCTTTTCTCCAGGGCAGCGCGCGTTGCAGGACCAATTGCAACAATTTCTGCGCCCACCAGATCACGGACATCTCGTTCTTGATTTTTAAGTTCGGTGAAAAACGCTTCCACCCCATTAACGCTCGTGAAGATAAGCCATTGAAAACCTGGCAGATTATTAATCGCCTTCATTAAATAAGCGCTATCCGTCGGAGGGGCAATTTCAATGGTTGGAAATTCCCAAGCTTCTCCTCCTAACGCTTCAATAGCCTGAGACAACTCACTCGCCTGATGGCGTGCGCGTGTCACCACGATTCGCCGCCCAAACAGTGGTTTCTTTTCAAACCACCGTAGTTTTTCCCGCAAAGAGACGACTTTCCCAACTATAATTATGGCTGGATTCGTAAATCCCTGTTCCTGAACCTCTCGGGCAATAGTATCCAGTTGCCCAACGAGCGTACATTGTTCCGGCCTGGCGCCCCATTGAATAATGGCGACTGGGGTCGTGGGCTGTTGCCCATTTTCCATCAGCTTTTGCGCAATAAGGGGAAGGTTTTGCATACCCATGAGGAAAACCAAAGTCCCATGCAATTGCGCGAGATGGTCCCAGTGAATGGTTGTTTCATTTTTTGTGGGATCTTCATGTCCCGTGATCACTGCAAACGAAGTTGTTAAATCCCGATGCGTCACCGGGATACCGGCGTAGGCTGGAACAGCTATCGCCGAGGTGATGCCCGGTACAACTTCAAACTGAACTCCTGCCTCCAGTAATGCCTCTGCTTCCTCGCCTCCCCGGCCAAAAACAAAAGGATCCCCGCCTTTGAGGCGGACAACAATTTTTCCTTCCCGGCCTTTATCCACAAGTAGTTGGTTAATTTCTTCTTGTCTAAGTGTGTGGCGATCCGGTGATTTTCCCACATAGATCAGTTCACACTCCGGGCGGGCTAACATTAAGAGGCGCCGTGAAACTAAACGATCATAGACTAGAACATCCGCTTTAGCAATACATTCTGACCCTTTGATGGTTATCAACTTTGGGTCTCCCGGACCGGCACCCACTAAATATACATATCCCTTAATCAAACCGAACACTCCTATCAATCATCTGGTTCGCGAGACACGCCCTCGGCCATGCGTTCATCGCGCCAAACTAAGGCTTTAGTCCTTAATATTAAGAGGTAGGGTTCCCGGTCAATGCGGCATCCGTGCCGCATGATCGGCGGGAAACGTCCGACGACCATGGATGGTCTAGTGTCCCTGTAGCCAAGGAT